>DATAHI010000217.1:0-2772 GCA_036263255.1 Oxalicibacterium sp.
ACTACTTCCATTGCACTGAAGACGACTTTTACATGGAGATCGACATGAAGAAACTGATACTCGGCACCCTGGCCGCATTTGCCTTCCAGATGGGCCACGCAGCAGACATCGTGGATACCGCCAAATCGGCAGGCTCGTTCAATACGCTGGTAACGGCGGTACAGGCAGCCGGTCTCGTGGATACGCTGAAGGGTCCGGGACCGTTCACGGTGTTTGCGCCGACCGACGAAGCGTTCGCCAAGATTCCGAAGGCAAAGCTCGATGCGCTGCTGAAGGACAAGGCCGCGCTGACCAAGGTGCTGACGTATCACGTCGTGCCGGGCAAGGTGATGGCGGCAGACGCGAAACCCGGCGCGGTGAAAACCGTGGAAGGATCGAGCCTGAAGGTGAGCGCCAGGGACGGCAAGGTCATGGTCGACAACGCGCACGTGATCAAGACGGATGTGGCCGCAGACAATGGTGTGATCCATGTGATCGATACGGTCTTGATGCCGAAGATGTAAGCCGTCACGCATCAGCGCCGCAAGCGTCAGCAAGGGAAATGCGCACGCGATTCAGGCCGCCGGAAGGCGGCTTTTTCGTCGGTCATATCCGGGCAATTGACGCTTGCGAATTTTCAGAGGGCGCAAAGTCGCCACACCGTAATGTCGTCGTAGAACACAGAAATGAACCATCGCAATATCCAACTTCGGCAGCTCGTTTCCACCGCGGCCGCCGCCTTCATCAGCGGCGCCGCCTTCGAATGGCTGATCGGCGCAGGCCCAGCGCCAACGATCGATGCATCAAGTGTATTTGGTGCGACGATTACCATCCTCGGCATCGTTGTCGCTTTCGCCTTGGGCGAACGGCAGATGTACGTACTATGGAAAAGCGCCCTGTCTAGCGACGTCGACCGCGCCGCCAAACAAAAGGAAGCGGCACTCGCCATGGCGACCACCGCATGGAAGGCCGTCGAGCAACTGAACGTCGAGTACCGCGATACGCATCAGGACCGATTACGCCTCTGCGCCGTGTATCACAGCGATACCTTCGGCGGCCTGGTCGAAGCGCTCGCAAGCATTCCCGCCTATGAATTGAAGCCAACCGAAGCCGCCATTGCACTGGCCGGATTGAAGAAGAACCTGAACGAACTGCGGTATCTGATCGATACTTTCCTTGCGGAGAGCAAAGTCAACGCCGATACGCTCCTGCTGACCGCGCTGCCAGTGCTGGACCTGCGCGCGTGCAAGAGCTATGCAGAACTGCATTACCGCAAGCTGGTGACTTGCTGCCAGGAGTAAAACATAAGGCTGCCTATGGCAACCTTGTGTTTCGCGGCATCATGCCTGCCCGATCGAACGGTGTCCTAAGCAGTGCGCCTGAGGGTAACGACCGACTTTCAGCCAATCATCGTCACTCATGCCTTCGCGGTGGCGTCCTTCGCCGGATAAGCCTTCTCCATCGCGATGGAACCGATCTCGAGCAGCGATTTGAGGTTGGAGAGTACCTTCGGCCAACCGCCGGATACCGCCTGGATCAGCTTCGAGCCGTCGCGTTCCATGCTGTGCGTGATGGAGAGCTTGACGGCCGTGCTGCTCGGCTCGATCTCCATCGTGCACAGCGAATAGCCTTCGGCCTTCAGCTCAGGCTTGTCCTGGTGCTGCCAACGGATCACCAGGCGTCGAGGCGGATCGGCTTCGACGATTTCGCCGGCGTCGTAAATCACGCCTTCGCTGGATACCAGCTTCCATGGCGATCCTGCTTTCCATTGGCTTTCGCAATGTATGCCAAACCAGTATTGCTTCATGAATTCCGCATCGGTCAATGCGGCCCAGAGTTTTTCAGGCGTGGTGCGGATGTAGGTTACGTACACAAAGGTCGATTTACTCATTTGGTTTCTCCAGTCGTCGTTTCAGGTTGCTGAGCGCCTTGAGGCGCGGCTTTTCAAACTTCGCTATCCAGCGTTCGTAGATCTGCTGCAACGGCACCGGATTGAGGAAGTGCAACTTCTCGCGGCCGCGCCACGTGGTGGCTACGAGATTGGCCGCTTCCAGCACGCTCAGGTGCTGCGTCACGCCTTGCCGCGTCATGTCGAGGTGCTCGCACAAGTCATTCAAGGTCTGGCCGTCGTTCGCGTGCAATGCGTCCAGCAACTTGCGCCGACTGGGATCGGCAAGGGCTTTGAACAACAGATCCGGATCGTCAAGGTTCGGAGGCATGAGCGGCAATATGCAAGTAATTTGTTGCATGAAGTATAGGCAAGCAAATGCTTGCATGTCAAGCGCGGCTGTTTTCAGTGGAAAAAGACTTGGACGAGATGGGGGCGTGTATGCGGACAGGCTTCGCCGATATTGGTCCACAGCGTTTAAGCGCTCGCTTCTGCTGTGCACTGCGATCTCTCGCATCGCCACATCCGAAGTATCATCGCTATCCAGTCTAGGCAAAGCGCCCTTCGTCCCCTTTATTCACCCCTGAAAGCAAACCTTCCATGGACCTCATCTTGTTGCAGCCCGGCGATCCGGACTTCCTCGGCAATAACAGCGGCTGGGACAATGGTGGCTCCTTGATCGACGACCGGTGGCGCGAGAGCGGGCTGGAGCCTGGGCGCTGTATCGAACTGGTATCGATACATCAAGGGATGAAACAGCAGATAACGACCGACGTGAGCAACAGCGCGCGCACATCGGGGCGGCCTATCATTACGGAATTCACTTGCGTCAAATATGCGGACAAGAGTTCCGTGCGGGTTTACGACTATTGTTTGCGCGCGCAACCGATCGGTAAAGGCCCGAA
>DATAHI010000218.1:0-9059 GCA_036263255.1 Oxalicibacterium sp.
GCGCGAAGATGCAGGCCGCGTCGAGGGCCGTTTCCAGATCTGCGGCGTAATCGGCCCTGACGAATATCACACCGGCTATCCCTGGCGCGACCGACCCGGCCTCGACAACAATGCCTACACCAACCTCATGGCCGCATGGACGCTGTGCCGCGCGCTGGAACTGCGCGAATATCTGCCCGCATCGCGCTGGCAGTCGCTATGCCGCCAGCTTCAGATAAACGATGCCGAACTCGCACGCTGGGATCTGTTGAGCCGTCGCCTGTTCGTACCTTTTCATGAGGGCATCATCAATCAGTACGAAGGCTTCGAGAAGCTGGAGAAATTCGATCCGGCAATGCTGCCACCTCACATGCGAGAGGAGCGCCTCGACTGGGCGCTGCACGCAATCGGTCGCAACGCCGACGAATTCCAGATCACCAAGCAAGCCGACGCGCTGACGCTGTTCTATCTGCTGCCGAAAGATGAGGTGGCGGCGCTGTTCGCGCGTCTGGGTTATCGGTGCAGCGACGATTGCATCGTGCGCACTGCGCGGCACTACCTTGCGCGCACCGAGCATCGTTCCAGCCTGTCACGCGTCGTCTATGCGGGTGCTCTGGCGCAGGTTGCACCCGAGATGTCGTGGGATTTTTACAAGCACATTCTGGATACCGATCTCGATCAGCTGAAAGCTGAGAGCGTATCGGAAGGTATTCATCTTGGCGCGATGGGCGGCTCGCTCGACATCCTGCAGCGGCGCTATCTCGGCATCGAGGCGCGCAGGGACGGATTGGTTATCGCTCCTTGTGTACCGCCGCAACTCGGCCGTGTGCGAATTTCCCTGCAATACCACGGGGCGTCGATTTCCGTCGAGCATGCGAACGGGCGCGTGCATCTACATGCGGCGGCAGAAAATTCGATACCGATTCCCGTGCTGTTTCGCGGCACCAGGCTAAGCCTGTCGCCAGGCGAAACCTTAGACCCCGACGAGATACCGCTGCTTGCCGATGAAGCTGTCGAACAAGCGCTGACTCAAAGCAATTGAATCTGCTGGCTGCGGATCACAATGTAGTCTTGCGCGAATCTTTCTTCCAGCAGTGAGCGATATGCATGCCACCAGCTTTCGGCCAACACATCCGCCATCACTTCGTAGATCAGTAGATGATCGCGTATGGCGTGCTTGTCCGGTTTCCACAGCCCCTCCACCGGCGACTGTGTGAAGACCGTCACGCCGCCGAACTTGTCGAGCAACTCTTCGCGCACTGTGTCAAACAGCTCGTTCGGAAATCTTTTCCCTTCTTTGTCGTTCAACGGAAGAAGCATTTGTACCAGATGCATGGAAAGAACCTCGAAAGTTTCGACGCGCAGCAAACGGACAAAAGATAGGGAGTGCCCTAAAGAAAAAGCCCGCAAACTGCGGGCTTTGCTTTCTAGACAAAAGACTATTCGCAAAGACTATTTGACGTCATCGTCATCCAGCACATCCCGTGCGTTTCCGATCGCCTTGTCGGTCTTGCCCTCTACCTGCTTCTGGATGCCCTTGGCCTGCTGCCGGGTGCTGCCGATTGCTTCGCCCATTTCTTCCTGAGCCTTGCCGGCAGTTTCCTTGACGCTACCTTTCAGCTTGTCGGTGTTCATGTTGCTTCCTTTACAAAGTGAACGTAAGCATTCGACTTCCGCATCGCGCGTGAGTTCTGATATTTCGCCGTGCCCTGCCGTACATACGCACCGGCAATAGTGCGGCATGCTGAAACTCGCAAATTTAAGTGGAGCAATAGGTGAAACAGCACTGGACTGAAGGCAACAGTTTTGAACTGCTCGAAAACGGCGAGGAATTCTTTCCGCGCGTGTTCGACGCAATTGGCCGTGCGCAGAAAGAAATTTTTATCGAAACCTTCATTCTGTATGACGACAAGGTAGGCCAGAATTTGCAGTCTGCATTGATCGCTGCTGCGCAACGCGGCGTACAGGTGGACTTGACGATAGACGGCTGGGGTTCGCCCGGTCTGTCGAAGGAATTTCTCTCCGCAATGACCTCAGTCGGCATCCGCGTGCACGTATTCGATCCGATGCCTGGCTTCTTGCGCCGCATTAACCTGTTTCGCCGCCTGCACCGCAAGATCGTCGTCGTCGATGGCGTCACCGCCTTCGTTGGCGGCATCAATTTTTCCGCCGATCACTTGCTCGACTTCGGCCCGGAAGCCAAGCAGGATTATTCCGTCTGCGCGCGCGGTCCCATCGTCGCAGAGATCCATGCATTTGCCCGCGACGCCGTGAAAGGAAAGCTGTTCGGGCGACGTCGATCGGCACGCACGGAAACACGTACGTCGCCTCTGCCGAAGGTCGGCGATGCGGACGCCATCTTCGTCTGGCGCGACAACCATCGCCATACCAAGGATATCGAGCGCCAGTATCGCGTTGCGATCCGGCTGGCGAAGCATCGTGTGGTCATCGCCAACGCGTACTTCTTCCCCGGTTACGCTTTTCTGCGCGACTTGCGCAAGGCGGCGCGGCGCGGCGTGAAGGTGGTGCTGATCCTGCAGGGCAATCCCGATATGGCGATCGTGCAAATTGCGGCGGGCATGCTGTACCACCATCTGCTGTCGGCCGGGGTGGAAATTCACGAATACTGCAAGCGGCCGCTGCACGGCAAGGTCGCCGTGGTGGACGACGAATGGGCGACCATCGGTTCCAGTAATCTCGATCCGCTCAGTTTGTCGCTCAATCTGGAAGCGAACCTGATCATCCGCGACCGCGCATTCAATGCGCGCCTGTCGCAGGCGCTGCAAGTGCTGGTGGATGAGGATTGCAAGCGCATCGATATTCGTGAATTGAAGGAAGCGGGCTGGTGGCGCGTGCTGCGCGGCTACATCCTGTTCCACCTGCTGCGTCGCTATCCGGCCTGGCTTGGTTGGCTGCCGGCGCACGCGCCGAAGATCGAATCGATTGCACAGGAGGCAGCCGGCGTGGAAAAAGTCAGCGAGGGCGACGGCGAAAGGCTGGCCCATGAATAGCCGTCCATCCCGAGCAGAACCGACGACGGTCGGCAATGCAGCCCCGAAAACAGGCATTACGACGCGCGCCTGGTGGCCATGGGCGATGACGGCGGCAAAGATTGCGTTCTTCGTGCTGGTGGCCTGGCTGCTCGTCGCCCAGGCACGCTCGATCGAATGGGACAAGGTCATCGAAACGGTGCGCAATCGTCCGGCGCGTAGCCTGTTGCTCGCCTCGCTGCTTGGCATTCTCAGCTATGCACTGTACGGCTGCTTCGACCTGCTCGGACGGTACGTGACGCAACATCACCTGCCGCGTCGTGTCGTCATCGCAGTCAATCTCATCTGTTACGCATTCAATCTGAATATCGGCGCGACGGTCGGCGGCGCGGCCTTCCGCTTCCGTCTGTACTCGCGGCTGGGGCTGGACGCAGGCACGACCGCGCGCATCATCGCCATCACGATGTTTACAAACTGGATCGGTTACGTGCTGCTGGGAGGCATCGTGTTTCTGCTGCGACCGCTCGCGTTACCGCCCGACTGGGCAATCGGCAGCTCAGGGCTGCGTGTTTTCGGCGGACTGCTGTTGGCGCTCATGCTGATCTATTTGTTGCTGTGCGCGTTCGCCAGCGGCCGAGGTGTCAGCTTCCGTGGCCATACTGCGCACATTCCTTCGCTGCGTCTTGCGTTGCTCGAACTGGCGATGTCGTGCGCGAATTGGCTGCTGATTTCGGCGGTCATCTATGTGCTGCTGAACGGGCAGATTGCATTTACCGATGTGCTGTCGGTGCTGCTGGTAGCGGCCATCGCAGGCGTCATTACGCACGTGCCAGGCGGCATCGGCGTGATCGAAGCAGTGTTCGTCGCACTGCTTTCGCACCGTGTGCCTGCAAGCGAACTGATTGCCTCCATCCTGATGTACCGCACGATTTACTATTTCGTGCCGCTCGGATTGGCTACGGCCGGCTATTTGCTGATGGAAGCGCGCATCAGAAAGGCGGGCTGATGAAGCTCGTGCATAAAATTCCGACACGCGAAGGTGCAATTGTCTGATTGCTGCATGCGCATGCGCTCACTAGGCTGAAGCAGTTCACCGAGGAGGCCATCATGTCAAACACGGATCTCATGCAGAAAAGACATAGCGAAGCCGTCAAGCAGCCGGAAAGCCCTGCAGCCGGGCCGCAAAGCCAGACGTCGGAGCAACGCCTGAAACCCGACGTGCATACGCCGGAGAAAAAGAAGGAAACCGATGTGGCACCCGAGCGTGATGAAAGCGAGCAACTGCGCCGCCATCAGTAACGCTCGGGCTTTTTCACTACGGCATCTTACGTGCCGCAGCGGTATCGCTTTGTTTTCCTTACCGGACTTGCCTCATTTTTCTGACCCGCTTTCGGGGCAATGTCCTATCGGCTGTTTCGATGTGCCATGAAAGAATTACGTATTGACGGCAGTTTCGTCTCGTTCATTCAACTCTATCGAAGGAGCACGATCATGAAAAAATCGACCTTCATGCTGGCGGCAATGCTCGCCGCCGGCGGCGCATATGCACAGAGCATGGGCACTGGTGCTGGTACTTCCGGTAGCGGTACGGTAGGCAATTCCACCAGCACTACAGTGACGCCAAGCAATCGCAGTGGCACAACAACCACGCCCCCGATGTCCGGCAGCGGCACGCTGAACGGGCGCAGCACAATCGGCACAACGGGGACCGGCACCACAACCGGAACCACGGGTGCAGCGGGCGGAACCATCACACCATCGTCGCCTTCGCCGATCACGCCGGCCCAGCCGATTTCCCCGAGCGGGAGCGGCGGCGCAGCAGGTACGGGAACGACCGGTACCTGGGGTAGCGGCACTTCGAACGGTGTCAATGGATCGGCGGGCACGGGCCTAGGTACATCGGGATCGACCGGCACCACGGGATCAACCGGAACAGGCGCTGGCGTCAGCGGCTCGGGTGGCGTTGGCGTTGGTGTTGGCGGTAGTGGTAGCGGTGCGGGCGTCGGTGGCGCCGCAGGTGCAGGTGCAGGCGGACGTTGATTGCCGCGTTGCCGTTTTGGCGATGTGCGAAAAAAAAAGAGCTTGCGATGCAAGCTCTTTTTCATTGCGGCTTCCGTCTCGGAAGCCCCAGGTAACTACTTGTCCTTCTGGCTCTGTTGGTTCTGTTGGTTCTGCTGGTTCTGACCTTGTTGGCCACCTTGCTGCTGACCGCTGCTGGCCTGACCATGCTGTTGTTGCTGCGAGCCGCCGCGCGTATTGGAACCGGATTGCGAACCCGTATTCTGGTTGCTCGATTTGTCGTTCTTCATTCCAGAATCGGCGCTTGGCGATTTGTTCTGATTGGACTGGGAGCTACCCTGGTTTTGCTGTTGCTGACTCATCTCACTCTCCTTAGGTGAAGACTCGTGCCAACGCCGGCCACATCGCTTCGGCACGAATCGACGATGGATGGATGCAGCCGGAACGCCATGATGCAGACGATGCGGCTGCCTCGATATAGGAAAAGCGCGCAATCAGCTGTAGGAAATTCGTTTTCCTCGCGGGGATTCCATGCGTTGCAGCAACGCGATTGCGTGCCATCACGGCATATTCGGAGTGCGCCAATCCGCGTGCTTTGTGCGACGTCTCACAGACGACGTCCAGTGATTCTCTTAAGCTTCGGGCACAGACCACATCTGCTGCTTGGCGCACGCAGCGCAAGGACTTGCCAACGTGCGCGTCGATCCGAGGACCCCCGACCTCTATGAACGTAAAGATTTTGATCGTCGAGCACTTCCCCGTCATCCGCGCCGGCATACGCGAGTGGCTGGAGGAGTTGCCGGATTTCTCCATCGTCGGCGAAGCTTCCACCACGGACGAAGGCTTGCGGCTGGTACGCACGCTGCATCCGGATCTCGTGCTGCTGGATATCGCAATGCCGAAGAAGAATGGCTACGAGGCCTTGATTGCATTCAAGGCAGAACAGGAAAATCTTCCCGTGCTGATCATCACCAGCCAGCCCGAGCAATTTTATGCAATGGAAATGGTGAACAATGGCGCCGACGGATACTTTGCCAAGCATGGCAGCGCGGAAGAATTGATCGCCGCGATCCGCGCCGTCTTCAGTGGCCGCCAGGCAAAGAAAGCCAGCATTGCAGCAATGCAGCGCGACGACGGCCACGTGCGGCCGTTGCACGAGCAGCTGACGGCGCGCGAGTACGAAATCTTCTACAGCATCTGCCGCGGCGAGAAGCCATCGGAGACGGCGGACAAGCTCTCGCTCAGCCTGACCACGGTCAGCAAATACCGCAAGCGCGTGTTGTCGAAGATGCGTGTCCGCAGCGTGCCTGATCTGATCCGCTACGCGGTCTATCAGCAGATCGACGTCTTCCACAACTAGCCGCTGAACAGCACTGTTCACGCAAGCCATATTTATGGGATTGCGGCTCGGCAAGGCGTGGGATGTAATGCGCTACCTTTTATCTCTCGCGTCACGGAGCCTCATGTCCAGCACATCCATTGTCGGCAAGTTCAAGAACGAGACAACCGGTATGCTTTGCACCATCATCCGCCTCACACCGTCCAGCTACCAGCCGGGCAACGCGTGCTACGTGACCGACGAAGCCGAATATGTCGAACAGGATCCGCAGGATCCGAACCGCTTCACGACACGCGAAGGCCAGATTCTCATCGCAGTCGGCTGACCGCGCTTTACATTCTTCCTCTTCCCGCTGTGCGCGGGATTTTTCTTCCCGGTATATAGTCGCCCTGCGGGCTGCGATTCCTGCAGTCTGCTGCAGACATATCAACAGACAGAAGAGGACGACATGACGACAATCAGCAGACGTGGCGTACTGCAGGCAGCCGGATTGATGACGGCGGGCCTGTTGACCGGATGTGCGACATCCGCCGGCAACGACAGAAAGAATGGCATCGCCTTCACCGTACCGCAGGCCAGCATTCCGATTGCCGGCAGCACCGAGCGCTTCCCGGTACGACGCATATACTGCATCGGCCGCAACTACGCGGAGCACGCGCGCGAAATGGGATCCGATCCGACGCGCGAACCACCCTTCTTCTTCCAGAAACCGAGTGACGCCGTGCAATTCATCGAGCCGGGCCGCACGACCGATCATCCGTATCCGACGCTCACGAAAAACTACCATCACGAGATCGAACTCGTCGCTGCGATCGATAAACCCGGCCGCAATATCCCGGTCGAGCGCGCGCTGGATCACGTATTCGGTTACGCCGTCGGCCTCGACATGACGCGGCGTGACTTGCAGAATGCGATGAAGGCGCAAGGCAAGCCATGGGAGATCGGCAAGAGCTTCGACAAGTCGGCACCGATCGGGCCGCTGCATCCGGTATCGCAGGTCGGTCATTTCACCGAAGGCGCCATTTGGCTGAAGGTCAATGGCAAGCTGCGCCAGAATGCCAACTTGAAAGACATGATCTGGTCGGTGGCCGAGCAGATCAGTCAGTTGTCGGAAGCCTTCGAGCTGATGCCGGGCGATATCGTCTACTCCGGCACGCCGGCGAATGTCGGTCCGGTTGTGCGGGGCGACATCATGGAAGGCCATATCGATCGCCTGCCGGATTTGTCGGTGCGCGTGGTCTGACTCCATCGTCCGCCGGCGGCGACCGGCGATAGAAAACCGGCCTCCGTGGTCGGTTTTTCTTTTTTCCAAAGCCCTTCCCCGCAGCCCAACCGCCTAGTTTGCGCCGCTACCGATGCGTCGCGAAGGCAACAATTACTACCGGTCTGGCTTCAGCAACGGTTAATCATTCTGCAACAAATCTCAGGCAAAATACGTCAAAATAGTTATCGTATTGATAACAGTTAATACGCGAACCGTTGACCGCATCGTCTTGTCTTCCCCTCACCATGGAGTAAGCATCATGCGCAATTTCGTTCCACTGAGCCTGTTTGCCGCTGCCGCGTCCCTGGCCGCACTCGATTCCCCCGTCTTGCATTTCGACCAGCTCGCCTCGGCCCCGCATGAATCGCCGTTCCGGCCTGCCATGTCCGATCAGGACGAGCGTCCTGCGCTGTTGCCGGCGCGCCCGGCCACCCTGCAATTCACGACACCGCCGTGTGCACATGGCGCCTGTGAAATCCGGCGTCCGATGATCTGAGGTCCCACGATGCAAAGTTTTTCCAGTTTCCGTACCGCGCTCGCACTGCTGATGGCATGTGCGGTGCTGACTTTCGCGAACGATGCCAACGCCGGTAAACGGCACGAACGGCACGGCAAGCGCCACGTCGCACCGGTCGCCCCTCACTGGGAACAGGAGCCAACGAGTTTCCTTTCCCTTCCCCTAGGCGCCAGCCTGCCGCTCAATCGTCAGTGTCCATCGATACGCGGCGACGATGCCGTCACTTCACCGCAACCGAACCCCTGCTGGCAAGGCGAGAGCAACGTCAAACGTCTCTACCAATTGCCATCCCCTGGCTTCGCGCTCGACAGCGCCTACGCGGTGCTGGATGACGGCCGGATCGGTACCATCATCGTCAACGGCGAGCGCGCCGAATACGCTGCGATGAAGCATTATCTGATCGATACCTACGGCCGCCCGACGCATGCCGACATGACACCGATGGGACAGAACGGCGGCATGATGCTAGGCATAGAAACGTTGCGTTGGGAGGGCGATACGGTGGCTATCCGCCTCGAGGAAATCTACAACCGCGTTGACATGTTTCGGCTGGTGGTGATGTACAAGCCGGCCTCCTTGCACACTGCGCTGCTGTCGCAGCAAGACGCCGCGGCGGCTTCCGGATTTCCTACATCAGGTCGCGAACGACGCTGATAGATGCATGCTTTGCAGCCCGATATATTTCGTCGTGGAACGCTTGGAACAAGAACAAATGGTCCCCAGGAGGATCTTCATGCGCAACATTTCAACCATCGGCCTGATCTCCGCTGCAGCTGCACTCAGTTTTCTGTGTGCGATGGCTACGCAAAGCGATGATTTCGACGGCACGCCGCCGGTCGAGACCGTTGCTTCCGTCCACTGAAACCGACAGGCCGCCATGAGCTATGCCCACCAGAAACTGAAGAACGCCGTCGAGGCGCTGCGCGAACAGTACGCGAGCAAGCGGCAATG
>DATAHI010000219.1:0-11371 GCA_036263255.1 Oxalicibacterium sp.
GAGATGAGCGCTTGTTTGATCATGATGAAACCCGAGGAATGAGGTGAAACGAATTCGGTACAGCGGAGGAAGGCTGCTCCGCGTGTTCCTGCTTACAGCAGACCGTGCTGCTGCAGCTTTTTGCGCAGCGTGTTGCGATTGATGCCCAACATGTCGGCCGCCTGCGACTGGTTGCCGCCCGCGCGCTCCATGACGGCTTCGAGAATCGGCTTTTCGACGGTGAACACAACCATCTCGTACACGTTCGACGGCATCTGCTCGCCAAGATCCTTGAAGTACTTCTCCAGGCTTTTCTTGACGACGTCTTGAATATTGTCTTTGCTCATGTCGGTGACGAGATGAAATGTTGCGATCAGGCGGCCTGCGCCAGGTCCGGCGCGTTTTCCGCGGCGGGGCGATATTGTAACCGTTCGCCATGGGCCAACTGCGATTCGAAGAAGGCATCGAGCGCAGCCAGCTGCGTATCGCAATCGTCGAGCTTGTTCATCTGCTGACGGAAGGCTTCGCCGCCTTCGAGTTCGCGCACATACCAGCCGATATGCTTGCGCGCCGTACGCACGCCCAGATACTCGCCGTAGAACGCATAGTGCGCACGCAAATGCTCGGCCAGCACACTACGCGCCTCATTGATCGTCGGCGACGGCAGATGCGTGCCGGTACGCAGATAATGCACGATCTCCCGGAATATCCACGGCCGGCCCTGCGCTGCACGGCCGACCATCACAGCGTCCGCACCGGTAGCTTGCAACACGAATTTCGCCTTTTCCGGTGAAGTGATGTCGCCATTAGCCACTACCGGAATCGCGACCGCTGCCTTCACCGCCGCGATCGTCTCGTATTCCGCCTCGCCGCTGTAGCCGTCGGCGCGCGTGCGGCCGTGCAGCGTCAGCATCGCGATGCCGCTCTGCTCGGCAACGCGCGCAATGTTCAAGGCGTTCTTGTGAGCACGATCCCAGCCGGTGCGAAATTTCAGCGTGACCGGCACGTCGACTGCGGACACGACGGCTTCCAGAATCTGCGCCACCAGGCTCTCGTGCTGCAGCAGTGCGGAGCCGCACCAGCTGTTACAAACTTTCTTGACTGGGCAGCCCATGTTGATGTCGATGATCTGCGCGCCGCGGTCGACGTTGAACTTCGCGCATTCAGCCAGCATGGCGGGATCTGCCCCGGCGATCTGCACCGCTTTGGGCTCCATCTCGCCATCGTGGTTGATGCGGCGCGAAGTCTTCTCCGAAGCCCACAGCTTGGGATTCGAGGCTGCCATTTCGGAGACCGCGTAGCCTGCGCCGAGCTGCTTGCACAATTGCCGGAACGGGCGATCGGTCACGCCGGCCATGGGCGCGACGAAGACTTCATTGGCAAGTGTGTAAGGACCGATGTTCACGGGCGGCGGCGAGGCGGATTGCAGGAAAGCGCTATTTTAGCCGCATCGCGGACTGCGATTTCGGCTGAAGGTCAAATTCCATGCGGGTTTGCGGCGCGCCGACCACATATCGCAATCATATTGCGCGATGCGGGATGCCGATTTGATTCGATACCTGCATGCACAGCATGAAGTGTCGCGACGGCGACATTCCTTATCGTGCGTTATCGCGCATTATCGGCTTCGTCCAGCGCGGTGTGCGCCAGATGCGCGACATCGGCCCATTGCAGCACGTGAAAACGCGTGCCATCCCACTTCAGACGATTGATGCTGGCATTCAGCACATCGAAATTACGCGCGTGTTCGTAGCCCAAGCCATAAGCGTGGCGATACAAGGTGTCGAGCACGCCGCCGTGCGAGACGACCGCAATGCGGCGATGTCCTTCCAAACTGGCCAGCCGTGTGAGGCTATTCAAAGCACGTGCAGAAAATTCGCGCAGCGTTTCGGCCTGGCGCTCGCCGGCCGTGTAACGCGCGTCGAGATCGCGCTGCTTCCATGCGAGGAAATCGGCTGGATAACGTTCGCTGATTTCGCTGTGGACCAGACCTTCGAAAGCACCGAAGCAGCGTTCACGCAAACCCGGATCGGTCTGCACGGTCATACCGCGCGCATCGGCTATCGCCTGCGCGGTGTCGCGCGCGCGTTGCAGGTCGCTGGAAAAAATCGCATCCAGCGGTTCTGCGCCCAGCGCGCGACCGAGCGCCGCGGCCTGGCGTGCGCCTTCCGCGTTCAAGGCAATATCGCAATGGCCTTGCAGACGCTTCTCGACGTTCCAGTCGGTTTCGCCGTGGCGGATCAGCAGGATATCGGTCACGGCGGCCTTAGAGGGAAACGACGGGATTCAGTGTGTACAGGCCGGTGATGCTCGCCTGCGCAAGGATATGACCTGCAATCGCCTGCCGCACTTGCGGCGCAGTAAAGTTGCCGTCCACCGGCACACGCGCGATATCGAGCGCGTATAGCGTGAAGATGTAGCGGTGCGCGATCGCATCGTTCCACGGCGGGCACGGGCCGTCGTAGCCGAAGTAAGTGCCTGACATGTCCTTATCCTGCGCGAACCAGCCGGTGTAGTCATTGACGCCGTGACGCGCGCCGGCAAGTGGCGAACTCGCGATCGCCGGACCGGACTTGCCGCGTGGCGTGACGCCATTCGTGAAACTGCCGGCGGCGATCTGGGTCGTCGTGGCCGGGATGTCGATCAGCGTCCAGTGGAAGAATTCAACACGCGGCAGATCGGCCGGCACCGTCTTTCCTTCCTGGTTCACGTCGTCGCCGCGCGAGGGCACGTCCGGATCGTGCACGATCAGCGCCAGCGACTTGGTGCCGGCCGGCACGTCGCTCCAGGCCAGATGCGGATTGCGGTTAGTGGACAGCTTGACGTGAGTCTTCGGGTCTTGCACGCAGAAGGCGAATTCGCCGGGAATGGCCGCGCCGTTCCGGAAAGAATCAGTCCATAGTTTCATTGCGCACCCCGATGCTCGTGTGACAAAACGCTCATTGTAGCGGCACGACGTTCAGACCGTTGGCTTGACCTGCAGCCAGAAAGTCACCGGCCCGTTATTGACCAGCGCAACCTGCATATCGGCGCCGAAGCGACCGGTTTCGACCTTGGGATGCTTGCTGCGCGCAGCGGCGACGAAGTAATCGAACAGTCGACGTGCGTCGGCCGGTGGCGCGGCCGGCGTGAACGAGGGACGCGTGCCGGATTGCGTATCGGCGGCCAGCGTGAATTGCGGCACCAGCAGCAGACAGCCCTCCACGTCCGCAACGCTGCGATTCATCTTGCCAACTTCGTCGGCAAACACACGGTAGGCCAACAGCTTGTTCAGCAGGGCGTTGGCTTCCTCCTCGCTGTCGCCGCGCTCGGCGCATAGCAGCACCATCAGCCCGGCATCAATTGCGCCGACCGTTTCGCCATCGATGGTGACGCTGGCCTGCGACACGCGCTGCAGCAAGGCAATCATCGTGCGGAATAGCTCAGCTTAAGGTCACACGGGCGAACTTGCGCTTCCCGACCTGCACGACGGCGGTACCGGCCTCAAGCTTCAGCGCCTTGTCGCTGATCACGGTGCCGTCGATGCGTACGCCGCCCTGCTCCACCATGCGCAGGGCTTCGGAAGTCGACGCGCACAGATTCGCCTGCTTCAGCAACTGGCCGATGCCCAGCGGTGCGCCGCTGAGAGAAACTTCTGGAATGTCGTCCGGGATGCCGCCCTTGGAGCGATTGACGAAATCGGCCAGCGCATCTTCGGCCGCCTGCCGCGAGTGGAAGCGTGCGACGATTTCCTGCGCGAGCAGCACCTTGATGTCGCGCGGATTGCGGCCGC
Organism: Oxalicibacterium sp.; assembly: GCA_036263255.1. GTDB lineage: Bacteria > Pseudomonadota > Gammaproteobacteria > Burkholderiales > Burkholderiaceae_D > Oxalicibacterium. The sequence goes on from DATAHI010000219.1 coordinate 3,752, forward strand.
CTTCGACGTCCTTCTTGAACTGCGCGATCTCGCTCTCGTGACGGAAGCTCAGCAACTGGTACCAGCGCCACATCAGCACGTCGGAAATCGACATCACCTTGGCGAACATCGTATTCGCTGGTTCCGTGATACCGATGTAATTGCCCTTGGACTTCGACATCTTGTCGACACCGTCGAGACCTTCGAGCAGCGGCATCGTCAGGATGCATTGCGGCTCCTGGCCATATTCCTGCTGAAGATGACGTCCCATCAGCAGGTTGAACTTTTGGTCGGTACCGCCGAGTTCGAGGTCTGCCTTGAGTGCGACGGAATCGTACCCCTGCATCAGCGGATAAAGGAATTCGTGCACGCTGATTGGGCGGCCATCGTGAAAGCGCTTGTGGAAATCATCGCGCTCCATCATGCGGGCAACGGTGTAGCGGCCGGCCAGCTGGATCATACCGCGCGCACCGAGCGGGTCGCACCATTCACTGTTGTAGCGAACCTCGGCGCGCTCCATGTCGATCACCAGGCCGATCTGGTCGAAATAAGTCTTCGCATTGGCTTCAATCTGTTCGGACGTCAGCGGCGGCCGCGTGCTGTTGCGACCCGATGGATCGCCGATCATCGTCGTGAAGTCGCCGATCAGCGGAATGACCGTATGGCCCAGATCTTGCAAATGTCTGAGCTTGTTAAACACGACGGTATGACCCAAATGGATGTCCGGCGCCGTGGGATCGAGCCCGAACTTGATGCGCAAAGGCTTGCCACTCTGCTCGGAGCGCGCGAGCTTCTGCGCAAATTCTGTTTCGATCAATAGCTCTTCGACACCACGCTTCGTGACCGCGAGCGCCTCCTGGACAGCGTCGGAAAGAGGCAATGATGCGGATTGATTAAGAGAGGAAACGTCCATGTCGAAAGCTTGTGCGGAAATGAGGAAAGATTTTTGTAAAGATTTGGCAAAAAACGGGGGATCGAAAAGAAGAAGCCGGTACAATGCGGCTTGATTTTTTGCAGGCCTACGCTTCCCTCGGTTTGCCCTGGTTTTCTTGTTAACCCTTGCTGTTCCTGACCAATAAAAGCAACAACAAAGCGAAAACGAACAAGCAGCAGATTTTAACTTATTGCATGTTCTCGTTAAACAGATTCCGTAGCATCCTGAGCGCAGGCTCACGCAGCAAAAAACTTTTCCTCGGTTCGTCGCGCAAAACCCGCATCGTTTCCGTCTCCGCATTAGGGCTCGCCTTGTGCGCTTTCGGCGCAGCCGGCGTCGCGCCTATGGCGCCGGATGTTGACGACATCCAGGTCAAATCGATTGCGCAGAATCTCGATCTACCCAAGCTCTCCGACCAGATCGCCGCGCTCGGCGCCGCCCAGCAGACTTACTTCGCCGAAGAACGCGTACGCGCCGGCGACACCCTCGGCACGCTGCTCGATCGCCTGGGCGTAGAAGATGTCGATGCCGCGAACTTCATCAAGTCCGATGCAACGGCACGTGCGATCCTGCAATTGCGCGCCGGCCGCCAGGTCAGCGCCGAAGTATCCGAGACCGGCACGCTGCAGCGCTTGTCCAGCCTGCTGCCCGACAGCGGCGGCAATGTGGTGAATTTGAGCATTGAACGCGAAGGCGATCATTTCAAGGCAACGCAAAGTCCGGTTGCATTGGAGCGGCGTGTCGAAATGCGCGCGGGCGACATTCGCTCCTCGCTGTTCGCGGCAACCGACGCCGCGCAGATTCCCGACAGCGTGGCAATGCAACTGGTCGACATGTTTTCGACCGAAATCGATTTCGCTTCCGACCTGCGCCGCGGCGATCACTTCAACGTCGTGTACGAAACCTTCTGGCAGAACGGCGAATATGTGCGTTCTGGCCGTGTGCTGGCGGCCGAGTTCATGAATGGCCCGGCAACCTACCAGTCCGTATGGTTCGAGGACCCGAAAAGCGGTGTCGCTGGCGGCTACTACGGCTTCGACGGTAAATCGCTGAAGAAGGCCTTCCTCAAGTCGCCATTGCAGTTCACGCGCATCTCGTCCGGCTTCTCGATGCGCAAGCACCCGATCTCCGGCGAGTGGAAACAGCACAAGGGCGTGGACTTCGCCGCGCCGATCGGCACGCCGGTGCGCGCGTCGGGCGATGGCACGATCACTTTCGAAGGCCAGCAGCGCGGCTACGGCAACGTGGTGATGATCAAGCACTGGTCGAACTATTCGACCGTGTACGGTCATCTGAGCCGCTTCGCACCGGGCATCCGTCCCGGCACGAAAGTCGCGCAGGGGCAGTTGATCGGCTACGTCGGAATGACAGGTTGGGCGACCGGCCCGCATCTGCACTACGAATTCCGCATCAATGACGTCGCACGCAATCCATTGACCGTCGACATTCCGAATGCGCAACCGCTGACCGCGATGCAAATGCAGCACTTCCGCAGCGTTGCCGACGACATGACGCATCGTTTTGCTCTGCTGATGCCAGAAAACAAAACGGTCCAGCTCGCCTCGCGGTAATTGCCGTTCCCGACCGATTGGACACTTTCGGTCCTGCAAAAAGCCGTTGTTTCAGTCTTGCGTGACTTACAATCAAGCATTCTGACCAACGGCTTTTCTCATGTCCTCTCTCTTCCCAGGCAGCGACGATAGCGGCAGCTCCCTCTACATCGGCCTGATGTCCGGCACTAGCCTGGATGGCGTCGATGGCGTACTTGCCAGTTTTTCGGACGGCGGCAAACTGCAGCAAGCACTTGCATCTGCCTATGTCGCCTTCCCGCAAGATCTGCGTGACGAGCTGATGGCGCTGCAAAGCAGTGGCGAGGATGAAATCCATCGCGAGGCGCTGGCCGCCAATCGGCTGGCGCATCACTATGCCGACTGCGTTTCAACGCTATTGACGCAGGCAGGGATGCCCCCGGAACAAGTCACTGCAATCGGCGTGCATGGGCAAACTGTCCGCCATCGTCCCGAAATGGGCTACACGCGGCAAACCAACAATCCCGCGCTGCTAGCGGAACTGACCGGCATCGACGTGGTTGCAGATTTCCGTGCACGCGATATCGCAGCTGGCGGCCAAGGCGCGCCGCTGGTACCGGCTTTTCATCATGCTGTGTTCAGCGATGCCGGCGAGGATCGCGTGGTGGTCAATATCGGCGGCATCGCGAATATCAGCATCCTGCCCCGCCGTGCCGGCGTCCCGGTCAGTGGCTTCGATACCGGACCAGGCAATGTGCTGCTGGATGCATGGATGATGCAGCACAACGGCCAGCCCTATGATGCGGGCGGCGAGTGGGCCAAGACTGGCAAGGTGCATCCGGGGCTGCTGGCCGCGTTGCGCAACGAGCCTTTTCTCTCCGCCGCGCCGCCGAAAAGTACGGGGCGCGACTTGTTTCATCCCGCTTGGCTGGCGCAGAAGCTGGCGGATTTCCCCGACATCGCAAGCGCCGATGTGCAGGCGACATTGACTGTCTTTACTGCCACCTCAATTGCCGATGCAATCCGACAGTACGCGCCGTCGACCAAAGCCGTCTACGTATGCGGCGGTGGCGCCAACAATGCGTATCTGATGACGCTGATCCATTTCGCGCTGAAACTGCACGCACCCGACATCGTCGTGGAATCCACTGCGGCTTTGGGCATCGCGCCCAACCATATCGAAGCGCTTGCTTTCGGCTGGCTCGCGCAGCGTTTTACGGTACGCGAGGCCGGCAATCTGCCCGTCGTTACTGGCGCGAAGGGTTTACGGGTATTGGGAGCCTTGTATCCGGCTTGAAGACGAAGGCATAAAAAAAGCGCAGCCGAAGCTGCGCTTTTTTTGAGATGAATTAAATCAGGCCGAGAACGAGGAACCGCAACCGCAGGTCGTCGTCGCATTCGGATTCTTGATCACGAACTGCGCGCCTTCCAGATCGTCCTTGTAATCGATTTCCGCGCCAACCAGGTACTGGTAGCTCATCGAATCGATCAACAGCTGGACGCCATTTTTAACCATCGTGGTGTCGTCTTCGTTGACGATTTCGTCAAAGGTAAAGCCGTACTGGAAACCCGAGCATCCGCCGCCCTGCACGAATACGCGCAGCTTCAGATCCGGATTGCCTTCCTCCTCGATCAATTCGGCCACCTTGGCCGCAGCGCTGTCGCTGAAGTTGATCGGTGCTGGCATGTCGGTCGGTGCATTCATTTCAGGGCTCCTGCAGAAATCGGTCAGTCATTATAGCGCCTGGCCGCATTTCACGTGCGGCTCAGGTATTGGCAGCCAAGGCTGGCACGGCAAGCTTGAGCACCGGTTCTTCAACGGAGTTGGCGTGGGTCAACTTGCCCGACACCACCGCACCGCCGTGCATTTCCAGCGCTTTGTACTGCACATCGCCAGTTATGCGGGCTTTCGGCTGCAATTCAAGCAGTTCGGACGAATAAACCGGACCGATTACTTCGCCATTGACGAGCAGATGCGCAACACGCACCTGACCTTCGACGCGCGCGTGTTCGGAAATCACCAGCATGCTGATTTCGCCTTCTTCGGCAATGACATCCCCTTTGACGCGTCCGTCGATGCGCAAGCCGCCCCTGAACCGTACATTGCCCTCGATCGACGTATCGGCGCCGATCAGACTATCGATGGTGCTTTTCGTTTTACGACTGAACATGTGCCACTCCTTACAGATTTTCGGAATCCTGCGCCCGCACGGCGCCTTTCTCCAGAATTTTTACCTGAACTGATTTGACCACTGCACCGTCCGGCACGGCAAGCACGCCTTCCACCCGCTGATAATGCTTGAACACCAGCTTGTATTTGTCAGCGGCGTCCGGTTTGGGGAAGGTGATCATAGCACTTTTGCCGCCCTGCAAAACCGTCATGACGATCTGATAATTCCCCACGAAATTCTGCTCGCCTTTGCCGCCTTGCATGATGAGCACCCGGTAGCGCAACTGGTTAGGCGCGGCCATTTCTATCTTGAGGCGGCGAATGGCAATGCCCTGCGCGCCTCCCGTCGGTACCAGGCTTTCATAGAAGGCCAGATCGTCTTTCAGCTTGTTGTTTTCATCGGCCAGCGACTTGGCCTGCTCCTGCAGCTGCGCCTGCATCGCGCGCTCCATGTTCAGTCGGCTATCGAAACCGTTGACCGTCGCCTGCAGCTGATCACGTTCATCGCTGACTTTTTTCAATTGCTCCTGCAAGCCCTCGACCTGCTCCGCGCTCGGTCCCTTTCGGAAGTGGAAATTGCGGCCGAGATCGTAAGTCCACATCGCAACCGCCGCAGCCACGCCGAGGACGATGGCAATGAAAATCGCCCGCAGCGGCCACGGCAAATGATTGCGTATCGTCATGCGCGGCGCGGAGATCGACCAGCGCTGACGCCAGCGCTTCCAGCGCAGCGACTTGAAAACGGGTTTCGGACTCGTCGCCATGCGTTACGGCAGTACGGGCGTATGCATCAGGCCGGTTGTCTCGTCCAGGCCAAACATCAGATTCATGCATTGCACCGCTTGGCCCGACGCGCCCTTGACCAAATTGTCCTGCACCACCAGCACGACGACCGTATCTCCGGCAAAGTGATCTCCCGTCGGACGATGCAGCGCAATGCGCAGCATGTTGGAAGCGCGCGTCGAACGCGTTTCCGGATGAGACCCGAAAGGCATGACATCGACGAAAGGTTCTTTCGCGTATATATCCTCAAACAGCTTCTGCAGTGCTGCGTTGTCGATGTCTTTCGTCAAGCGCGCGTACAGCGTTGAATGCATGCCGCGGATCATCGGCGTCAGATGCGGCGTAAACAGCAGACCGACCTTGTCGCTTGTCATTTGCTGCAGCTGTTCATGGGTTTCCGGCGAGTGGCGATGGCCAGAGATGCCATACGCTTTGAAGTTATCGCTGGCTTCCGAGAACAGCGTCGCGACCTCCGCTTTGCGGCCGGCACCGGACACGCCGGATTTGCAGTCCGCAATCAGGTGTGCAGCGTCGACCACACCGGCTTTCAGCAGCGGCGCAAAACCGAGCTGCATCGTGGTCGGGTAGCAGCCGGGATTGCCGACGATGCGCGCCTTGCGGATCGCATTCCGATTCAGTTCGACCAAACCGTAAGCCGCTTCCTTCAATAGGTCCGGACAGCTGTGCGGCATCTTGTACCACTTCTCGAAAGTCGCGGTGTCCTGCAAGCGGAAGTCCGCCGCAAGATCAATGACCTTCACCCCAGCAGCCAGCAATTCAGGCGCCTGTGCCATGGCGACACCATGTGGCGTGGCAAAAAAGACCACATCACATTCGGTGAGCTTGGCCTTATCGGGGGAGGAAAACGCAATATCGACACGGCCACGCAGCGAAGGGAACATGTCGGCGACGGGCATGCCGTCTTCCTTGCGCGATGTAATCGCCGTCAATTTTGCCTCTGGGTGCGTGGACAAAATCCGCAGCAATTCCACCCCGGTGTAACCGGTCCCGCCAACGATACCGACCTTGATCATGTTCATTTCCTTGTTGCTGGGCATTTATTTTAGCAGCGGCTTTTTAAGCTTCTGTGACTGTTACAAAAAAGCGGCCCGCCGATGAAAAAAGCCGCCAGGCGTTAACCTGGCGGCTTTCTGATACGTCGAAATGCAGATTAACGCTTGGAGAACTGCTTGGCGCGGCGTGCTTTGCGCAGACCGACCTTTTTACGTTCCACTTCACGTGCATCGCGGGTCACGAAACCAGCGCGCGACAACTCTGGCTTCAACGCTGCGTCGTAATCGATCAGAGCGCGGGTGATGCCGTGACGAACGGCGCCTGCCTGGCCGGACTCGCCGCCACCGTGGACGTTGACCATGATGTCAAAACGCTCGGTGTTGTTGGTCAGTTCCAGCGGCTGACGGATCACCATCAGGCCGGTTTCGCGCGAAAAGTATTCCGCAGCTGGCTTGCCGTTGACGACGATCTGGCCGGAGCCGGATTTGATGAAGACGCGAGCCACTGCACTCTTGCGACGGCCGGTTCCGTAATTGTAGTTACCGATCATGTCTGTTCCTTACAGTTCGAGTGCTTTAGGTTGCTGGGCAGCGTGCGGATGCGTGCCGTCTGCATAAACCTTGAGCTTTTTGATCATCGCGTAGCCGAGCGGGCCTTTAGGCAACATGCCTTTGACTGCCTTCTCAAGTGCGCGACCTGGAAAACGCTGTTGCATTTTCAGGAAATTGGTTTCGTAGATACCGCCTGGGTAACCGCTGTGGCGATAGTACGTTTTCTGGGTAGCTTTGGTACCGGTCACACGCAGTTTGCCTGCGTTGATCACGACGATGAAATCGCCGGTGTCGACGTGAGGGGTAAATTCCGGTTTGTGCTTGCCGCGCAGTCGGCGTGCCACTTCGCTGGCAACACGTCCGAGGACTTTGTCCGTCGCGTCAATCACGAACCAATCGCGCTGGACTTCATGTCCTTTAGCGGAAAAAGTTTTCATGATGACTTCCTAAAAGAATGAACTTGCTCAATTTGGCGGTTACGCAAATCGCGTACACATCCTTGTTTTCTCTTCCTGAGCAAACGGAAGAACCGCAAATTATAGACTTTTCAAGGACTTGGCGTCAAATTTAATCTTGTAGCGAGCAAATTGAAGAAGTCTGGCGTCCTGCAACATGCCCGACTGTGTTTGAGCATTCCATATGGCGCTTATGCCATGGGCC
>DATAHI010000220.1:0-10315 GCA_036263255.1 Oxalicibacterium sp.
GTTGTCGGCGGAGCCGGTGCTTCTGCCAACGGCAGCAAGGCGCAAGTCAATCATCTGAGCGTAGGCCGCATCTCCGCAGGCGCTACGGTGGAACGTGCGGTCGCAACCAGCCTGGGCCAGAACGACAGCGTTACGCTGGAATTGAAGGAAAGCGACTTCTCGACCGCTTCGATGGTGGTGGACGCCGTCAACAAACGCTTTGGTCCGCAGACGGCTTCTGCGCTGGACGGTCGCGTGATCCGTGTGCGAGCGCCGGCCAGCAACGACGAACGCGTCAGCTTCCTCGGCGCGCTGGAAAGCCTCAACGTGACGCCGGCGCCGGTCAGCGCGAAGGTGATCATGAATGCGCGCACCGGTTCGGTCGTGATGAACCAGACCGTCACGCTCGACACTTGCGCGGTATCGCACGGCAACCTGTCGGTCACAATCAATACGCAACCAGTCATCAGTCAACCAGGTCCGCTCTCCGGCGGGCAGACGGTAGTCGCGCAGCAGTCGCAAATCCAGATCAATCAGCAGCCAGGCAAGGTCATCATGCTGCAGCATTCCGCGACGCTGGCCGATGTGGTAAAGGCGCTGAACTCGATCGGGGCGACGCCGCAGGACTTGCTTGCAATCTTGCAGGCGATGAAGGCGGCAGGCGCATTGCGCGCCGAACTGGAAATCATCTAAGGCTGGATGCATCATGATCACGCCCTCCGACAATTCGACCAACGATTTAGCGATCGACTCGAAGAATCTCGAGTCGTTGAAGACGGCCGCGCGTCAGAACTCGCCGGAAGCGGTGAAGGCGGCGGCCAAGCAGTTCGAGGCGCTGTTTCTCAACATGATGATGAAGAGCATGCGCGATGCTACGCCGCAGGACGGCATGTTCGACAATTCGCAGACCAAGCTGTACACCTCGATGCTGGATCAACAGGTCAGCCAAAGTCTGGCTAGCCGCGGTGTCGGCCTGGCCGATATGCTGGTTCGCCAGCTGTCGCCAAAAACACCGGATGCAGCAAGTGTGGCGGGAACCGATGCTCAGGGTAACGGCACGTCGCTAGACGCGTCAGCGCTGCCAACGCGTGTCGCCAATCCTTTCGCGGACCGTTTCGGTGCGTTGCAACCGCTCCCGACGGATGGCGACAAGACGCTGAAAGGCGTCAGCGGAAAATCCGCATCGAACCAGCCGGCACATGTGCAGGATTTCCAGGAAAAGCTCGCTGCGCATGCGGAAGAGGCAAGCCGCACAACCGGCATTCCGGCGAAGTTCATGCTGGGCCAGGCTGCGCTGGAAAGCGGTTGGGGCAAGCACGTGATCAAGCGTTCGGACGGCAGCAGCAGTCACAATTTGTTCGGCATCAAGGCGGGGCCGAACTGGAAGGGCAAGACCGTGAATGCGGTCACCACCGAATATGTGAACGGCGTGCCGCAGAAGCGCGTCGAAAAATTCCGCGCCTACGATTCCTACGCAGATTCCTTCCGCGATTACGCGAAAATGTTGCGCAGCAATCCGCGCTACGAAAAAGTGCTGGCCAACGCCAGCGACTTGAAAGGGTTTGCGCAAGGACTGCAGCGCGCGGGGTATGCAACCGATCCGCACTATGCCGCCAAGCTGCAGCACATCGTGAATCGTAACTTGTCAGTCTGATCAATCTCACCGAGGGTAATGTCGGATCGTCAATTCAAGTTTTGCCACGATCTGCCGTACACAACGGTGTAAAGCCAAAGACCAACGACCATGCCAGACATTTTCAGTATTGCGCAAAGCGGACTTGCCGCGGCACAAGCCGGTCTGGCAACGACGAGCCATAACATCTCGAATCAAGGGGTGACCGGCTACAACCGTCAGCAGATCATCCAGTCGGCTGCGCCGGGTCAGAACTATGGCTTTGGCTACATCGGCAACGGCACGACGGTCGATACGATCAAACGCGTCTACGACAGCTTTCTGACCACCCAGATCAATACCGTGCAGGCAAACAAGAGCCAGTACGACACGTATTACGCGCAGATCGGCCAGATCAACAACATGCTGGCGGACAGTACTTCGGGCCTTGCGCCTTCGATGCAGAATTTCTTCACGGCGATCCAGAACATGGTCGCCGACCCCAGCGGTGCGGCTGCGCGGCAATCGGTATTGTCTGCCGGGCAAACGCTCGCTGCACGCTTCCAGAGCATGGATTCGCAGCTGCGCAATCTGCAGGATGACGTGAACCAGCAGATCCAGGGCAGCGTGACCAACATCAATTCGTATGCGCAGCAGATCGCGCAATTGAACCTGTCGATCGCGCGCGCACAGAGCACCGGACAACCACCGAACGATCTGCTCGATCAACGCGATCAACTAGTCTCGCAACTGAGCCAGGAAAGCAAGGTGACGGTGGTCGAGCAAGACGGCAATTACAACGTCTTCATCGGCAACGGTCAGCCTCTGGTTGTCGGCAGCCAGACGAGCCAACTGATCACGATGTCTTCGCCCACCGACATTGCACGTACCGAAGTCGGGTATCAGAACGCTAATGGCAGCATCGTCATGCTGCCCGAAGGATCGCTGACCGGCGGCAACCTCGGTGGCCTTTTTACCTTCCGCAGCCAGACGCTGGACGCGACGCAGAATCAGTTGGGCCGCATCGCAGTCGGCATGGCCGATACCTTCAATGCGCAACACAAGCTCGGCATCGACATCAACGGCGCAGCCGGGGGTGATTTCTTCAGCGTCGCTACGCCGGTGGTCAGCGGCAGCACCCGCAATACCGGTTCTGCGGTAATCGATGCAAGCATCTCGAGCGTGGCCGCACTGACTGCCAGCGATTACCGTCTTTCCTATGACGGCACCAATTACAGCGTCACGCGCTTGTCGGATAATCAGTCGGTTTATTCCGGCGCAACTTTCCCGGCAGCGCCTATCGATGGCGTGCAATTTACGCAGACCTCCGGCACGATGGCCGCTGGCGACCAGTTCCTGGTTCGTCCGACGATCAACGGTGCAACGGACTTCGACGTACTGATCAGCAATACCAACCTGATCGCAGCTGCGACGCCGATTCGCACCGGCGCGCCGACCACGAATACCGGCACCGGCAGCATCAGCGCCGGCAGTATTGATGCGAGCTATACCAGCGCGACCGTCGCGACACCCGTTACACTGACTTATGCTTCGGGGACCGGCACTTTGTCAGGTTTCCCCGCCACGCTGCCGGTGACTGTGACCGTCAACGGTGCGTCAACGACTTATGCGGCCGGCGCTCCGGTGCCTTATACGGCCGGCGCGACGATCGCGTTCGGCGGCGTGCAACTCCAGATCAGCGGTGCGCCGAACAATGGCGATACCTTTACCGTCAGTGCCAATACCAACGGTACTGGCGACAACCGCAATATCTTGGCATTGGGCGCGCTGCAAAACACCAAGACACTGCTCAACGGCAGCGCCGATTACAACGCTGCCTACGGCCAGATCGTCAGCTCGATCGGGAACAAGACGCGCGAGATGCAGGTGAACAGCGATTCGCAAAAACAATTGCTGACTTCACTGCAGGCAGCGCAACAGTCGGAGTCCGGCGTCAATCTCGATGAAGAAGCGACCAATCTGATTCGCTACCAGCAGGCTTATCAGGCATCGGGCAAGGTGATGCAAGTGGTCAGCGAATTGTTCGACACGCTGCTGTCGCTTGGTAACTAGGAGAAGTCAACATGCGTATCAGCACCAGCATGATGTTCGATATGGGAGTCAGCAGGTTGACCGACCTGCAGTCCAACCTCGTCAAGACTCAGCAGCAGATCAGCACCGGCCGCCGCGTGCTGACGCCGTCCGACGACCCGGTCGCGGCCGCCGCCGCATTAGGCGTGTCGCAGTCGATTTCGATGAACGACCAATATGCCGTCAATCGCAACAATGCAAAGAGTGCGCTGTCGGACGAGGAAAGCAACCTGGCCAATGTCGTAACGCAGCTGCAGAGCGTCAAGACGATTATCGTTGGCGCCGGCAACGGTTCGCTGGACGATACGCAGCGGCAGGATTACGTGACGCAGCTGAAGAGCATCTACGACGAACTGCTGGGCGTGGCCAATACCAAGGACAGCCTCGGCAATTACATGTTCAGCGGCTACCAGACCGACACGCAACCTTTCACGAAATCGGCGACTGGCGCCACGTACAACGGCGACCAGGGTCAGCGCTTGCTGCAGGTCGCACCGTCGCGCCAGATATCGGTCAGCGATTCCGGCCTGGCCGTGTTCGAGAACAATTCCGTCGGCAACGGCCATTTCGTGACGGCAGCGGGCGCAAGCAATACTGGCAGCGGCATCATTTCGACCGGTTCGGTCGCGGACCTTAGCCAATTGAACGGGCAGAGCTACTCGCTGACCTTTTCGGTGGATCCGACAACCGGTGCGACGACCTATACGTACACCGATTCCTCAGTGGTTCCGCCGACGCCTTCGGCGCCGCAGCCTTATACCGACGGCTCGACGATTACCTTGGGCGGTACCCAATTTTCCATCAGCGGCAAACCGGCCAATGGCGATACATTTAGCGTCCAGCCGAGCACCGACCAAAGCATCTTCACAACAATCACGAACCTGATCACCGCCTTGTCGAGTACGGCTGTCGGATCGACTAACCAGACCCGTCTCGGTAACAATCTGAATACCGCCAACAATGCGATCGACAATGCACTTAACAACATCTCGTCGGTGCGTGCATCGGTAGGTGCACGTCTTAGCGAACTCGATGATCTCGATACGGCTGGTTCCGATCTGAAGACCCAGTACACCGACAAGCTCGGCGACCTGGTCAACATCGACCCGATCGAGGCATATTCCAGCCTCACGCAGCAGCAATACACGCTGCAAGCTGCGCAGCAGTCCTTCATCTCGATTTCCGGCCTGTCGCTCTTCAACTACCTGAAATAAGGCCACGTAATGCTCCCGACCGGGAGCGCGGAGAGAATGGGGAAGGGAAAGCGCCTAGGGCGCGGGTAGTGGTGCATAGGCCGTCGCGACGCGTCCCATTGCATCGATACCTTCCTGAAGCAGATTGATCATCGGCATCGTCAGGTAAGGCAGCACGACGCCGATCATGATCAGTCCCACACCGATCGTCACCGGAAAACCGACACCGAAGATGTTCAATTGCGGCGCGGCGCGCGTCAGAATACCGAGCGCAACGTTCGTGATCAGCAGTGCTGCCACGATTGGCATCGACAGCTGCACCCCGGCACTGAAGATGCGGCCACCCAGCTTGACGATCTGCAACAGGCCGCCATTGCCGATGGCGCTGGCAGAAATCGGCATCAGTTCGAAGCTCTTCGCCAGCGTGCTGAGCACTAGCAGGTGCAGATCGCTAGCCATGTAGACCATGATCATGATCAACGCGAGAAACTGGCTGATCGCAGAAGTGCGCGCCTGGGTCTGCGGATCGAAGAAGCTGGCGAAGCCGAGCCCCATCGTCATGCCGCTAATTTCGCCTGCAAGCTCGACGCCGGCAAACACCACACGTACCGCAAATCCCATCGTCAGGCCGATCACCAGTTGCTGCGTCAGGATCAGCAAGCCGGCCGCCGACATCGGATCCGTGGCGGGCAGGGCAGGCACCGTCGGTGCGACGATCAACGACAGCAGAATGGCTAGCGAAATTTTTACGCGGGCCGGCACGCTGACGTTGCCGAACAGCGGCGCAACCGCAATCACGCCGAGAATACGTGTCAGCGGCCAGATGACGGAAGCGATCCAGGTATTGAGTTCGGCACTGGTGAGCGTGATCATGGCGATCCGGGAACGTTCAGGCCGAAGAGGAAACGGAACTCAGGAGACGTACATCGGGATATTGCCCAGCATCTCGCGCATGTAGTCGAGCATGACCGTCAGCATCCACGGACCGGCCACCACCATCACGACAAAGAGCGCAATCAGCTTGGGGATGAAGGTCAGTGTCGCCTCGTTGATCTGCGTCGCCGCCTGAAAAATACTGACGATGAGACCGACCGCCAGCGCCGCCAGCAGCAGCGGAGCGGAAATCATCAGCGTCACTTCAATCGCATGACGGCCGAGCGACATGATACTTTCAGGAGTCATCGTGCTTCCTCAATAAAAACTTTGCGCAAGCGAGCCGATCAGCAGGGACCAGCCATCGACCAGCACGAACAGCATCAGCTTGAACGGCAATGAGACAATCGATGGCGAGACCATCATCATGCCCATCGACATCAGCACACTGGCAACCACCATGTCGATGATCAGGAAGGGGATGAAAATCGCAAAACTGATCTGGAACGCCGTCTTCAGTTCGCTGGTAACGAAGGCGGGTACCAGTACACGCAGTGGCACATCTTCCGGGCCTTGCAACTGCTGCGTATTGGACATCTTCACATAGAGCGCCAGATCGGATTCTCGCGTCTGTTTCAGCATGAACTGCTTCAGCGGCGCGGCGGCACGGTTCAGCGCCTCCTGCATCTGGATCTTGTTCTCAGAAAACGGTTGATAGGCTTCGACGTAGATCTTGTCGACCACTGGGCTCATCACAAACAGTGTAAGGAACAACGCAAGGCCGATCAGCACCTGGTTCGGCGGCGCGCTCTGGGTGCCCAGCGCCTGGCGCAACAGCGACAACACGATGATGATGCGCGTGAAGCTGGTCATCATCAGCATGACCGCTGGCAGGAAGGAGAGGGCGGTCAGCAGCAGCAGCGTCTGCAGGCTCAGCGAATAGGTTTGTCCGCCGCCGGCAGCCGGCGTGCTGGTGAAAGCGGGAATGCCCTGCGCCGATGCAGCCAGCGGCAAGGCCAGCAATGCTATCGGTAATCCGAGGAGCAGGGTGCGGCCCAGCAGTGCGCGCAAGGAACGGTTATTTGCCATTGCGTTTTTCCAGCGTCTGCGCGAGCCAGTTGGAGAAGTTGCGCGGCGGTTGCATGGCGTCGCCAGCCGGAACGACCGCTTCCTGTTTCGGCATCGTAGACAGGGCACGGACCTGACCAGGCGCAACGCCGACCACGATCCATTGATCGCCGACTTCGACCACCATCACGCGTTCACGGGTACCGACGCTGACGCCGCCAACGATGCGGATGGTCGTGCCATTGTTTGTCTTGACCGCGGCGAAGCGGCGCAGCATCCATGCGCAGGCGGCCATCAGACCGAGCACCACGACCAGCCCGAAAAGCACCTGTAGCAGGCTACCGGCCGAGGCTGGCCCGGCGGTGGCTGCTACCGTCGATGCCGGCGTACCCGGCGCGGCAATAGCCGCTGCACTCAGCGACAGCAGAGGAAGAAAAAGCAGGCGGCAGCCGTTCATCGATTCAGTTTGCGTATGCGTTCCGATGGCGAAATGATGTCTGTCAGGCGAATGCCGAACTTGTCATTGACGACCACGACTTCGCCCTGCGCGATCAGACAGCCGTTGACCAGCACGTCCATCGGTTCGCCGGCCAAGCCGTCGAGTTCGACCACCGAACCCTGCGCCAGTTGCAGCAGATTTTTGATCGCAATCTTGGTACGGCCCAGCTCGACCGTCAGCTGCACCGGAATATCGAGGATGAAGTCGATGTCGTTGTGCGTTCCGGTTTTCAAGTCGCCGCCGGCGAAGTCCTTGAACACGGTGGCGGCCGCGGGTTGCGGCGTCAGCGCGGCGGTCTCGGCCTGTTCCTGTTCGGCCAGTGCGGCGCCCCAGTCGTCCATTGCACTTTGTGCGTCGTTTTCTTCACTCATGATCTTCTCCTTGCACGTGTTCGTTTGCTGCGTAGATCAGTTTTTCCACGCGCAATGCATATTGCCCGTTCAATTTGCCGTAGGTGCATTCCATCACCGGCACGCCATCCACTTCCGCCGTAACCTGCTCTGGAACGCTGATCGGAATGATGTCGCCGACCTTCATGTTCAGGATATCGCCCAGCGTGACGCGTGCGGTACCCATCTTGGCCAGAATCTCCACTTCTGCGGTCTGGATCTGCTGCGTCATCAGGCGGATCCAGCGCTTGTCCATCTCCAGCGTTTCGCCCTGCATGCTGCTGGTCAGGATGTCGCGGATCGGTTCGATCATCGAATACGGCGTGCAGAAATGCATATCGCCGCTGACCGGGCCAAGCTCGACGCTGAATGTGGTGGACACCACCACTTCGTTCGGCGTCGCGATGTTGGCGAACTGCGTATTCATTTCCGAACGGATGTATTCGAACTCGACCGGATACACCGGCTCCCACGACTTGGCGTAGGTCTCGAAGATGATGCTCAATATGCGCTGGATGACCCGTTGCTCGGTCTGCGTGAAATCGCGGCCTTCAACGCGCGTATGGAAACGACCGTCGCCGCCAAACAGATTGTCGACCAGCAGGAACACGAGATTCGGATCGAGCACGATCAGGCCGGTGCCGCGCAAGGGCTTGATGTGCACCAGATTCAGGTTCGTGGGCACCACCAGGTTGCGGATGAATTCGCTGTACTTCGATACGCGCACCGGGCCGATCGATACTTCCGCGGTACGGTGTAGGAAATTGAACAGGCCGATGCGGAACAAACGCGCAAAGCGTTCGTTGATGATCTCGAGCGTCGGCATGCGGCCGCGCACGATGCGTTCCTGTGTCGCCAGATTGTAGGGGCGCACGCCGTTGGGATCTTCCTTCTTCCCGACGTCCTCCTGCTCCCCGTTGACGCCCTTCAGCAGGGCATCAACTTCTTCTTGCGAAAGGAAATTCTCGGCCATGATCGCTTATTGAACAACGAACGAGGTGTACAAAACATTGCTCACGGTGGCTTTCGGGCCACCGGGCATCAGAGGTTCCTTGAAGATTTCCAGGATTTCCTTGGTCAACTTGTTCTTGCCTTCGACAGTCAGGATTTCGTTCGCCTTCTTGCTCGACAAGAGCAGCAACAGACGGCTGCGCACGTTCGGCATGTAGGCCTTCAGCAGATCGGCTTGCGCCTGATCCGGCACTTGCAGCGTCAGGTTCGTCTGCAGGAATTGCTCGTTGCCTTCGCCCGGTTGCAGGTTCACGGTGAACGATTCCAGCGGCAGGAATACCGGAGGTGCCGCTTCTTTCGGCGCTTCATGTGCTGCCTGCTTGTGATCAGCCGATTTCTGGTTCATGAAGAACCATGCGCCGGCACCGCCGCCAGCCAGCACGATGACCAGCGCGATCAGAATGATCGGCAAACGCGATTTCGATTTGCCTTCTGCCGGGTCAGGGGTGCTTGCTTTTGCGGCTGCTTTTGTTGCCATCTGTCTTCCTCGAATGCGATGCGTACTTCTACGACGCCATTATGAAAAAAAAACGACGGGGAGGATGCAGGGAAAAGAGAGGGGAACATCACGCATATCCGTGTATTCATGCCGACCTGCCGCATCGATCGCCCGTCGTGCTGCCTGGTGCCGTCACGCTTGCGTGACGGCCTAGTCGCTATTAAACCATTATTACCCCCGCGAGACACCTCTGTCCGGGAGAAAAACAACGTCCGTGCCGCTCTTGAAGTATGCGCGGCGCGATAGACGATGCAGGAATGGCATGGTTGGCAGACCGCGGACGGCCTGCCGCATTCAGGCGAAGGTATCGACCATGCCGCTACCGCTGCGCGGCGTCGGCACGTGGCTTACGTGCGCGGTGGATTCGATGGCATCGCTGCGTGCGGCGCGACGACCGCCGCCGCCCTGACGCGTTTCGTCGAAGCCGCTTTGATTCGGCGTGCCGGCGCTGACGCTGGACTGGCCAAGCTGGATGCCGGCTTCGTTCAGCATTTCGCGCAGGCGCGGCATCGAAGCTTCGAGCGCATGGCGAACTTCCGGCTGGTGCGCGACAAAGCTTGCGGTGGCCTGGTTGTTGGAGATGTTGACGGTAACCTGCATCGGACCGAGCTCGGGCGGATTCAATGTCAGCGTGGCGGTCTGCTCGAGACCTTTTGCCATCCAGACCACTTTCTGTCCCAATGCATCGTCCCAGCCGGTGCTGCCTACGGTCGGCAGCAAGGTATTCGCCGTTGCAGCGGTTTGCTGCGCATCTGCGCTTGGTTGCACTGCCGCCGCCATCGCCGCCGCAAAGCTTTGCGGCATGGAGCCGATTGCCGATGCATCCGGTAGCTTGGCGGCTTGCGCCACCGCGCTCAAATCCACGCTCTTGGTCGCGGCAGACGCGTCTTTCGCGTCGCTGCCGCCCGCATCGGCCTTCGCCTTGTCGAGGGCGGAAACGAAATCCGATTGCTTGCCTACGGCTTCCTGCTTGCCGTCCGCAACGGTCGCGTCGGCATTGGCGATCTTGCTGGCGATATCGATGCGATCGTTTTTGCCTTTGATCTCGGCCTTGCCGTCGACGGTCACGGCGACGGGTGGCGTGGCGGCAGTATCGATTTT
>DATAHI010000221.1:0-2330 GCA_036263255.1 Oxalicibacterium sp.
CGGCACGCCGTCACCGCGAGCACCAGGCAAGGATGCAACAGGGACCGAGTAGATTCGTCCGTTGGAGCCGAACACAAGCAGCGTTTCCACCGTGCGGCATTCGAAGGTGCCGTACAACGCATCGCCCGCCTTGAAGCTGAACTGCGCTGCGTCGTGGCCATGGCCGGTGCGCGCGCGCACCCAGCCTTTCTGCGAAATCACGACAGTGACCGGCTCGTCGATCACCTTGGTTTCGATGACGGCGCGTTCCGCCACTTCGATCAGTGTGCGGCGGTCGTCGCCGTACTGTTTGGCATCGCCTTCGATTTCCTTGATGATCAAGCGCTTCATCGACGAGGGATTGTCGAGTAGATCCTGCAGCGTGGCCTTTTCTTCGCGCAACTCGGCGAGCTCCTGCTGGATCTTGATCGTTTCCAACCGTGCGAGCTGGCGCAGACGAATTTCGAGAATGTCTTCGGCTTGGCGTTCAGATAGTTTGAACGCATCGATCAAGGCCGGTTTGGGCTCGTCCGACTCGCGGATGATCTTGATCACCTTGTCGATATTCAGCAGGATCGCTTCACGACCTTCGAGGATGTGAATCCGGTCTTCGACTTTCTGCAGACGGAATTGCGTACGGCGCGTGACCGTTTCGAAACGGAAGGTGATCCATTCCTGCAGCATCTCGGACAGCGACTTCTGACGCGGGCGACCGTCGCCGCCGATCATCACCAGGTTGACCGGCACGCTGGTTTCCAACGAGGTATGCGCCAGCAGCATGTTCATGAATTCGGTCTGGTCCTGGTTCTTCGACTTTGGCTCGAATACCAGGCGCACCGGTGCGTCGCGGCCCGCTTCATCGCGCACGGCATCGAGCAGAGCCAGGATGGTCTGCTTCAGCGCAACCTGATCCGGCGACAGCGACTTCTTGCCGAGCTTGACCTTCGGGTTCGTCAGTTCCTCGATCTCCTCCAGCACGCGCTGCGCCGACACGCCATGCGGGAGTTCGGTCACGACCGCCTGCCATTGGCCACGTGCGAGATCCTCGACCTTCCATGTCGCGCGCACTTTCAGACTGCCGCGACCAGTCGCATACATCTCGCTGATCGCGGATGGCGCCGTGATGATCTGTCCGCCGCCGGGAAAATCCGGGCCTGGAATAATTGCCATCAATTCTTCGTGCGTTATCTTGGGATTGCGGATCATCGCCACGGCGGCTTGCGCTACCTCGCGTAAGTTATGCGAGGGCATTTCGGTTGCCATGCCGACCGCAATACCGGATGCACCGTTCAGCAGAGCGAAGGGCAGGCGGCTCGGCAGCAGCATCGGCTCTTCGCTGGAGCCGTCATAGTTCGGCTGAAAGTCGACCGTGCCCATGTCGATTTCGTCGAGCAGCAGTTTGGCGATCGGTGTCAGACGCGCCTCGGTGTAGCGCATTGCCGCCGCGCCATCGCCATCGCGCGAACCGAAATTGCCCTGGCCGTCGATCAGCGGATAGCGCAGCGAAAAATCCTGCGCCATGCGTACTAGGGCGTCGTACACCGACTGGTCGCCGTGCGGATGTAATTTGCCGAGCACGTCGCCGACCACGGCAGCAGATTTGCGCGGCTTGGCGCTCGCGTTCAAGCCAAGCTCGTTCATCGTGTACAGGATGCGGCGCTGCACGGGTTTCTGGCCATCGCTAACGTCCGGCAGCGCGCGGCCCTTGACCACCGAGATGGCGTAGTCGAGGTAGGCGCGCTCGGCGAAGGTGGCGAGCGTCAGCGATTCGCCGTCGCCGGTGGGCGCAGCATCGAACAGGGAAGCTTGATCGGTCATGTGTGGTTGGACGTGGTTACTGAGCAGAATCTGGATTGAGATGATCGGTGACGGCTTCGGCTTCCGCCGTCTTGCGGCGGCTTGGAATCGTCATGTGCAAACGGCGATCTTCAGCATCGCGGCTGGAGAATAGTGTCGTGCCGCTTTTTGAAGCCGGTTTGTACAAGTGATAGAACTGGGTGACGAGCTTCACGTAGTTGCGCGTTTCCGGATAGGGTGGGATCGCATTGTATTTCTGCACAACGCCCTCGCCAGCGTTGTACGACGCCAGCATCAACGGCAACTGGTCCGGATACAGGTTCTGCAGGAAGCGCAGGTAGCGTGCGCCGAGCCGGATGTTGATCTTCGGGTCGGTCAGTTTCTGCGCAATGCTGCGCTTCTTGTCGGCCTGCAGGCCGAAGCGTTCCGCAGTGGAAGGCAGCAGCTGCATCAGGCCGATGGCACCTTTCGGCGACACGGCTGTCGGGTTGAAACCGGATTCTGCTGCCATCACCGCTTTCAATAGTGCAGGGTCGAGCTCGTATTCGTGCGCT
>DATAHI010000222.1:0-2563 GCA_036263255.1 Oxalicibacterium sp.
AAAGGACACCAGCGCTTCGCCGACGCCAAGGTCGGTGATCGCCTGCACGGTATCGAGCGCGGGATTGGGACGGAAGGTTTCCGCCGCCGCCTGCACCGCCTTCTGATCGCGCGGCGTGTAGGCGCGTAACGCGTGCTGCACGCGGTTCCCCAATTGCCCGAGCACGGTATCGGGAATATCGAGCGGATTCTGCGTGACGAAATACACGCCGACGCCTTTGGAACGGATCAGTCGCACGACCTGTTCGATTTTTTGCAGCAACGGTTTCGGTGCTTCCGAGAACAGCAAATGTGCTTCGTCGAAGAAGAACGCCAGTTTCGGCTTATCGAGATCACCGACTTCCGGCAATTGCTCGAACAGTTCCGACAGCATCCACAGCAGGAAAGTCGAATACAGCCGCGGCGCATTCATCAGCTTGTCGGCAGCGAGAATATTGACGACACCGCGGCCATTGCCATCGGTCTGGATCAGGTCGTCGATGTTCAGCATCGGCTCGCCGAAGAACTGATCGCCGCCCTGCTCTTCGATGCCGATCAGGCCGCGCTGGATTGCACCGATGCTGGCGGCGGAAATGTTGCCATACTCCGTCTTGAATTCCGCCGCGTTGTCGCCGACGTGCTGCAACATCGCGCGTAAGTCCTTGGTGTCGAGCAGCAGCAGGCCATGATCATCGGCGATCTTGAATACCAGTTGCAGCACGCCCTGCTGCGTGTCGTTCAGATTCAGCATGCGCGCCAGCAGCAATGGGCCGAGATCCGAGATCGTCGCCCGCACTGGATGGCCCCGTTCGCCGAACACATCCCAGAAGGTGACCGGCGCGCCGTGCCATGCGGGTTCCGGCAAGCCGAGCAGATCGAGCCGCTCCTTGATGCGTGCATTCGCTGCGCCCGCTTTGGCAATTCCCGACAAGTCGCCCTTTACGTCGGCCATGAAGACAGGCACGCCGATATCCGACAGCTGCTGCGCCAGTGTTTGCAGCGTGACTGTCTTGCCGGTGCCGGTCGCGCCGGTGATGCAGCCATGCCGGTTCGCCAGGGCCGGCAGCAGGGTCAGTTCAAGCGTTTGATTCTTCGCGATCAGCAGCGGATTCGTCATGTTGTCGGATACGTGTGAGGGAATTTGGAAGAGTGGCGGTGTGATAAAATCGCCGCCTCATTATAGCCAACAGCGGCTGGCAAAAATCGATGGCAAAGCGTCGTTTTCGCGCGCCGCGCCACGGGCCAATCAGCAATGCCGCCGGCTTCAGTCGACGGTGTATTGATCAAGTAACTCATCCGGAAAGAAATTCGTCATGGCAGGACACAGCAAATGGGCCAATATTCAACATCGTAAAGGCCGTCAGGACGAAAAGCGCGGCAAGATCTGGACCCGTCTCATCAAGGAAATCACCGTCGCAGCCCGCATGGGCGGCGGCGATCCCGCCACCAATCCCCGCCTGCGCCTGGCCGTCGACAAGGCATTCGATGCCAACATGCCGAAGGACAACGTCACGCGTGCCATTCAGCGCGGCACCGGCGCACTGGATGGCGTCAACTACGAGGAAGTGCGCTACGAAGGCTACGGCATCAACGGCGCAGCGATCATCGTCGACTGCATGACGGACAACCGCGTCCGCACCGTGGCGGAAGTGCGCCACGCCTTTTCGAAGTTCGGCGGCAACATGGGCACCGAAGGTTCGGTCGCCTTCATGTTCAAGCATTGCGGCCAGTTCTATTTCGCACCCGGCACCGACGAAGACAAGCTGATGGAAGCCGCGCTCGAAGCGGGCGCCGAAGATGTGGCGAGCGACGATGAAGACGGCATCGAAGTGCTGTGCGCACCAAACGATTTTTCCGCCGTCAAAGACGCGCTGGAAGCGGCGGGCTTCAAGGCCGAACTGGCCGAAGTCGTCATGAAGCCAGCCAGCGAAACGCTCTTTACCGGTGAAGACGCCGTGAAGATGCAGAAGCTGCTGGACGCGCTGGAGAATCTCGACGACGTGCAGGAGATTTATACCAACGCGGTGATCGAGGAATAATTTTGAAAGCGGGCCCGAGACCGGTCCGCTTTTCGTTTTAACGGCGATCGCATCGTACGCCGTCATTTAATCAGGCAACGCAATTCATATGAAAATTCTCGTAGTCGGCTCTGGCGGCCGCGAACACGCCCTCGCCTGGAAACTGGCGCAATCCGAACGCATTCAGATGGTCTACGTCGCTCCCGGCAACGGCGGCACCGCACTCGATGAACGACTAAAGAACGTGCCGATCACCGATCCGGCAGCGCTGGCGGAATTCGCGAAGAACGAACACATCACGCTGACCGTGGTCGGCCCCGAAACACCGCTGGCGGCCGGCATCGTCAACATCTTCCGCGACCAGGGCATGAAAATCTTCGGCCCAACGCGCGAAGCCGCGCAGCTTGAAAGCTCGAAGGACTTTGCCAAGGCCTTCATGAAGCGTCACAACATCCCGACTGCCGAATACCAAACCTTTTCGGACGTCAATGCCGCGCATGACTACATCAACCAGAAAGGCGCGCCGATCGTGATCAAGGCCGACGGTCTGGCTGCCGGCAAGGGCGT
>DATAHI010000223.1:0-9302 GCA_036263255.1 Oxalicibacterium sp.
GCGTGCGGTATGACAGCCTGCGCAATTGCCGACGCGGACCAGATAGGCTCCCTGCGCAATCCGCGCCGCAGGATCGCCCGGCGCCACCGAGGGCTGCGCCAAATCGGAATTCCGGTTGGCCCAGATCAGCCAGGCCGCGAACAGCGCGACGAGGATGAGCAGCAGCGCCGCAAGACGAAGGAGGACGCGTTTCATTTCGCCCCCTGCTTCAGCGAACCGCATTCCAACGGCAGACGCACTGCGGACGCGGGCAGTGGCGATGGATCGCTTGGCACCGGCTGCGCGGCGAGCCACGCGGTGACTGCGCCGATGTCCTCGCCACTCAGTTTTTCGACGACCTGCGCCATGCAATCGGGAGCAGCCGCATGGCGCGTGCCGATCTTCCATGCGCCGACCTGCCCGAGCAGATAATCGCGCGGCAAACCGATCAGTCCTGGAATCGCAGGCGCCACGCCCGTCATGCGCGCACCGTGGCAGGCGATGCACGCCGGGATGTTGCGGCTTTTGTCTCCCTCATGCACCAGTTGCCGACCGCGTTCCAGCTGCGCCGCATCGACCTGCGGCGGCTGCGGCGCAGGATACGGCGGATGCTGGTCTGCAAAATATTGCGCAATCTCGCGCAGGTAAGCATCGGACAGGTTGTCCAGCATCGCGGTCATGATGGGATAGGTGCGCTTGCCTTCGCGAAAGTTGATCAGCTGGTTGTACAGGTACCCGGCCGGTTTGCCGGCGATGCGCGGATAGTAGCCGTCACTCGCAGCACGGCCCTCCTTGCCATGACAGGCGACGCAGGCTGTCACGCGCTGCGCGATCGTATCCGGAATCGCCGTTCCCGCGCGCGCGGCATTCCACGATGTGAGCAGCAGGAAAAGCACGGCGATGTGCGAGCGGTGCATGTCGTCTTCCTCTTTTGTTATTGGTCCACATGATACTGCACGCGATTTGCGCCGCGAGTGCACTACAATGTCGGCTGAAGGAAGCCAAGACAACCGCTGGCCGTCATTTCGATGATGGCGGGAGGAAGGTCCGGACTCCACAGAGCAGGGTGACGGCTAACGGCCGTCCGCCGCGAGGCGAGGAACAGGGCCACAGAGACGAGTCTTCGGGATAAAGCGCAAGCGGCGTCACGAAGGGTGAAACGCGGTAACCTCCACCCGGAGCAATTCCAAATAGGCACGCGTTGATGTGGCTCGCGGAGCGTGCGGGTAGGAAGCTTGAGCCGTGCAGCAATGTACGGCCTAGAGGAATGGTTGTCATAGCGACGGGCTTGCCCGTTCGCCGTAACAGAATCCGGCCTATCGGCTTGCTTCAACTTGTCTTTTGGACGGCGCCCTTGTGCGCCGTTTTCTTTGTCGCAGAGGACAGCGCGATAGTCTTGATATAAGCTTGTACAGGCATCGGTTGGCCGATGTCGATCAACTTTTTCGAGAAAACGCATGAATCTTCACATCACCTTGGGCCCGCTGCTGGCCCTGATCGCTGGCATTCTCATCCTGTTGATGCCGCGCCTGCTCAATTTCATCGTCGCTCTGTACTTGATCATCATCGGCGTGATCGGTTTGTTCGGCACGGGGCATTTCTTCAGATAGCGTCTTCTTCATTGCGGAGGGCATCATGAGCGCCAGATTGTCAGTTGTGTTTGCAGGAGTATCGCTTGCCATCGCATCATCAGTCTGGGCCGTGACCGCCCATGCGAAGGACCTTTATCGGTGGGTCGACGAGAAGGGGACGACGCATATCGCAGATACGGTGCCGCCCGAATACAGGAAGAATGCGAAGCGCATCGATACGCGTGCCTCGCAAGTCAGCGAAAGCGATCGTGCCGCTGCAGCGGAGCGCGCCGCGAGAGAAAAGGCCGCGCTCGACAATCGTGCCGTACCGGCGCAGGCGCAGCCGCAGCCGCGTGTCGGTGAGCTGGTACCAGCCAGTCGCCCCGCAGCCTCAGGCCTAGACGAACAACGTGCGCGGTGCGACGAGTGGCGCCGAGCCTATGCCGAAAGCCAGTCATGCTTCAATAGTTTTGGGACGGTAAGCGGTGCAGTGCGTGCCGAAGCCTATCAGCACTGCACGGAAGTGCCTGACCCTTCACCCACGTGCGGCATTCCTTCTAACTGATTCTCCGACACTCAAGGCTTCAGCGGCGGCGGCTGGACGCTTTCCACTTTCGCCGGCGGATTCGCCGCGAGCCGCGCGTTCTTGTCGGCCAGTGTCTTGATCAAACCGTCGATGCCGGATTGGCGGATCTGCGCACCGAAGCTGTCCTTGTAAGCCTGCACCATCCATGCACCTAGCACGTTGACGTCATAGACCTTCCAGCCATCCGGCCTTTTGATCAGCCGGTAGCCAAAACGTACCGGTTCGCCGCGCGTATTGACGGTATGCGCAAAGACTTCGACATCGGTATCCGCCGGATCGGCGCGGAACGGTTCGTATTCGATTTTCTGATCGTTCAACTGCGACATGGCGCCCGAATAGGTATAGATCAGCAGCTTGCGGAACTCCGTCTCAAGCCGCTGTTTCTGATCGGGTGTGGCTTCTCGCCAGTAGCGTCCTGCTGCCAGCGCGGTGGTGCGTTCGAAGTCCAGATTCGGCAGAATCTTCTCTTCGATGATGCTCTGAATCGCGCGGCGATCGCCGCTTTGCACCTTCCTGTTTTCCTGTACCGCGGTCATCACTTCTTCCGTGATCCGGCGGATCATCTTGTCCGGCGCTTCCTGCGCCATGCTGGGCGCCGACATGGCGATGCTCGATAGCGCAAGCAGGGTAAGCAGTATTTTCTTGAACATGGCAGTTACTCCGTATGACGCAAGGAATGCCATTCGACCGTGAAATGTTGCGGCGGTTCAAGGCAGCCATCCGATATGAGCGGCAGCTTCATTTCGTCTGTCGACTCGTCGTTTGTGATCGGGCCGGAAGCCGGCCGGCCGATCTCACAATTGAGGCACCGCGTCGTACATCGCAAGCACCTTCTGCAGGGCGCTCACGTCCATCGGCTTGACGAAGTAGTAATCGAAGCCGGCGGCCTTGGCCAGCACCTTGTCATGCGCCTGACCATAGCCGGTCAGCGCAATGAGGCATGCATGCTCGTTGCCGGGAAGTCTTCGCAGCCGCCGCGCCAGTTCATAGCCATCCATGTCTGGCAAGCCGATATCCAGAATGAAGATTTGAGGATGCGAGCGTTGCGCTTCTGCCAGTCCAGCGCGCGCATTTTCCTGTACCAAGACCTGATGACCCTGCGTTCTCAGAACGGCCGCTAGCGATTCGGCAGCATCCAGATTGTCATCGACGATCTGGATATGCAGAGGGTGAATCGAGTGTGCGGTTTCGTCCGGTTCCGAAGGGCGGCCCTCGGGCTCGTTGTGTTCGTGCAGAACTGGCAATGTCAGCGTGAAGGTGCTTCCCTTGCCCAAGCCGTCGCTCTTTGCAGTGATGCTGCCGCCATGCAGGGCCGCGATGCTTTTGACCAAAGCCAGCCCGAGGCCCAAGCCTCCCTGAGAACGGTCGGGCGTCCGTTCGGCTTGCGAAAACAGGTCGAATATGTGCGGCAGCAAGGATGCGTCGATGCCGGTGCCATTATCAGAAACAAGAATGCGGACTTCGGCATCCTTGAGGTCCATGCAAAGCCGGATTTCTCCTCCTTGCGGCGTGTATTTGGCGGCATTGTTGAGCAGATTCGTCACGACCTGAATCAGACGGGTGCGATCGCCGAAGACAAGAGGGTTTTCCGCGGGAAGCCGTATGGAAAGCATATGGTTTCTTGATTCGATCAAGGGCCGTGCCTGCTCGATCGCGCCGTTGATCATCGACTTGATGTCCACCTTTTCCTTCTCGATGGCGACTAGCCCGCGTGTCACGCGCGAGACGTCGAGCAGATCATCGACCAGATCGGTCATATGCTGTACCTGGCGAATGATGATGTCGCTCGAGCGCTTGATGCTGCCTTCGTCACGGCGGCCCAGCTTCAGCAGCTGTGCCGCGGTGCTGATGGGCGCCAAGGGGTTGCGCAGCTCATGCGCCAGCATCGCTAGGAAATCGTCCTTGCGGCGATTGTCTTCCTGCAGCGCCTCTTCCGCGTGCCGCTGGTCCGTCACATCGGTATTAGTGCCGAACCAGCGCACGATCCGCCCGCCCGGGTCGCGAATCGGCAATGCGCGGGATAAAAACCAGCGGTACTCGCCGTTCGCGCTGAGCAACGGAAACGTGTCTTCCCAAGTCGTCTGCTGTTCGACGATGTTGCGGTGGTACTTGGCCTTGACCGCTTCCACGTAATCGGGATGATGCACCTTCGTCCAGCCCCATCCCTGCATTTCCTCGAGGGTGGTGCCGGTATATTCGAACCAGCGATTGTTGTACCAGAAGATCGAGCCGTCGCTGTGAGCCATCCACGCCAGCTGCGGAATGTTCTCGGCGAGCATGCGGAACTGGCTTTCGCTTTCCTGCAGCGCCTGCTGTGCTTTTTTTGATTCGCTGATGTCAAGCACGCAGGCGATGCCCTCATCTTTCGATCCTGTCAGATTTGCCGCGCCCATCAAGACCGGCAAGCGGCTGCCATCCTTTCGGAAATATTCCTTCTCGAACAATTCCGCGCTTCCTGTTGATCGCAATTCTTCCAATGCCTTGACATCCGCGGCAGCCCATTCCGGCGGGGTCATCTGGCGCCAGGATAATCCGTTCTGCTCGAAGTCCTGACGCGTGTAACCTAGCATGGCCAGCAGCTTGTCGTTGGCGAAGGACAAGCTGCCGTCGTAGTGGTATTGCATGATCCCGATGACGTTCGAGTGGACGATCGTCTGAAATTTCGACTCCGTTTGCAGACGCGCTTCTTCCGCGGTTTTCTGCTTGTGGATGTCGGTGCAGGTACCCATCCAGCGTTCGATCTCGCCAGCCTCGTTTCGAATTGGCAGAGCGCGGCCGAGTACCCATCGATACTCGCCAGAGCGATGCCGCATCCGGTATTCGATTTCGTAAGGTTCGCCAGTGGCCAGCGAATGCCGCCATACCTTCCAGGTTCGCTCCTGGTCGTCGGGATGGAAAATATGGCTCCATTCGTAACCGATATTGGAGCCGGGGGAGACGCCGGTAAAGTCGTAAAACTGCTCGTTGTAGTAATCGTGGTAGCCGTCGGCCCGCGTCGACCACACTATCTGCGGTATCGCGTTGGCAATTTGCCGGAAGTGGGCTTCGCTCGCCTCGACGAGTTGCTGCGTGAGGATGCGCTCCGTTACATCTTCGACCTGATGGATGATATAGACGAGTTTTCCTGACGCATCGAGTACCGGTATGTTGAGCGGACTCCAGTAACGAATTTCGAACGTATCGCTCGAGCCATTCACCGGAATGTCGTATTTCTGTATCGGCATCACGTCCGGTTGCTTGTTCTGGAGCACACGCATCAGCGAGGCGCGCAGATTTGTTACCCCTGTCGCGCCTGGATCGTGAGGGTTGTCCGGAAAGACCTCGAAGAGTCCGCGTCCCAATATCTGTTCTCGCGTCGTCATGGTCGCGCGCAGCCGAGCTTCATTTGCGGCAACCATCGTAAAGTCCGGCGTCAGGACCAGATAAGGAATCGGCGTCGCTTCGAACAGCAGGCGAAAGTCGGGCTCGGGGAAACGGGCAGGGTCGGCCATGGTCCAATTCCTCCGCGAACAGTGACTCATTGCGAAACTAGACAAAGCAAAAGCGCATTTCGTTCGAGCGCGACCATTCCACCGTGTGGTGCGCGTGAACATAGCCGTGCCCCGTTCAGTGCGGATTTCTTGAAACGATTTGCGGGAAGGACATCGCCGACCGAGAACGCGGGGCGGGCTGAACGCGAAGTCAATTCCAAGAGGCGTTAGTCCATCTTCTACCACAGGCAAACGACGCCAAACACATGTGTTTATCTCATGCTGCACTTTCAGTGTTCGCGATAAGTGCTTAATTCGATAAGGAAATTTGAGCAGATGTTACCTCAAGGTCTTTAGCTAAGTCCTTGACTTCATTGGAAAAAATCTTGTTCCAGTCCTGAATTCGCTTGACCCGTGCAGACAGCATCCTTTAAAGTGGGCGACAGTGTGAAAAAGTGTAGTTTTGTGGGTTTGTTGATTCGCAAAACACCTCGCCAACGACAAGCAAACCAAGGATTCAGGGTGTTTCAAGGCGCCTCTTCTCTCAATCTCGATGCCAAGGGCCGGATGACCATTCCAGCTAAGCACCGTGACGCACTGCAATTGCAGTGCGAGGGGCGCGTTACCCTCACCAAGCATCCGCACGGATGCCTGCTGTTCTTCCCCCGTCCCGTCTGGGAAAGCCATCGCGAGCAGATCGCTGCATGGCCGATGTCCGCCCGCGCGTGGCAGCGCATTTTCCTCGGCAATGCGTCCGATGTGGAAATGGATGGTGCCGGTCGCATCCTGATCGCGCCCGAACTGCGCAACGCCGTCGGCATGACGCGCGACGTGATGTTGCTCGGCATGGGCAGTCACTTCGAGATATGGGACGCGGCCAAGCTGGCTGAAAGCGAGTCGCAAGCGGTTGCCGCCGGCATGCCGGATGTACTCAACGATTTTTCTTTCTGACGCCGTGACGAATCTAGAGGCGGTGCAGCCTTTTCAGCACCGGACCGTATTGCTGGAGGAGGCAGTCGACGCGCTGGCGCTCGACGGCCAGCGTGCCGATGGCGTGTACGTAGACGGCACCTTCGGACGCGGCGGGCATAGTCGCAGGATTCTGCAGCGCCTCAGCGAAAGGGGCCGCTTGATTGCGTTCGACAAGGATCCGCAGGCGATCGCCGAAGCCGGAACGATCAAGGATTCGCGTTTCGCCATTGCGCACGACAGCTTTGCAACCTTGCGCGATGCATTGGCAGCTCGCGGTGTGCGTGAAGTCGACGGCGTGCTGCTCGATCTCGGCATTTCCTCGCCGCAGGTGGACGACGCGGCGCGCGGTTTCAGTTTTCGTGCGGATGGCCCGCTGGACATGCGCATGGATACAACCAGGGGTATTTCAGCGGCGCAGTGGCTGGCAACCGAATCAGAACAACAAATCGAGAAAGTGATACGCGAATATGGGGAAGAACGGTTTGCTTTTCAGATTGCAAAGGCGATTGCTGCTCGCAGGGCAGTCGAACCAATTTCAAGCACACGACAGCTTGCCGAGATCGTGGCACACGCCGTCAAAACCCGCGAGAAAGGCAAGGATCCGGCCACTCGCACCTTTCAGGCTATCCGGATTTTCATCAATCAAGAGCTTGAAGAACTCGAAGTAGTACTGGAGCAGGCCTTTCGACATCTGGCGCCGCACGGGAGACTGGTCGTGATCAGCTTTCATTCGCTGGAAGACCGCATCGTCAAGCAGTTCATGGCAGGCAAGGCGAAGGCGCCGCAGCCTGACCGTCGGCTGCCGATCCGTGCCGTCGATCTGCCGCAGGCAGAGATGAAACTGCTGGGCCGAATCAAGCCGTCTGCCGAAGAAATCGCTGGCAATCCACGCGCGCGTTCGGCTGTCATGCGCGTAGCCGAACGGCTGCCGGCACCGGAGGCGCTGCAATGAGCGGCCGCATCTGCGCTGTGCTGACTGCCGTGCTGGTGCTGTGCGCACTGGCGCTGGTGAATGCGCAATACCAGCATCGCCAATTGTTCATCGAGCTCGAGCGTGCGCAATCGCAGGCGCGGCAGCTCGACATCGAATGGGCGCAACTGCAGCTTGACCAGTCGACATTGGGCAAGCATGCGCGTATCGAGACAATCGCGCGCCGCGACCTGCACATGATTCCGGTCACGCCGGATCGCACGCAGTACCTGACCGTGGGAGGCAAGTGATGGGCGCAGTGTCGCGTACCGCTGCCGCCAAGGGCGTGCCCTATGTTTCCAGTCCGGTGCTGGCAGCCAAGCTGCCGGCATGGCGCTCGCGTCTGGTCCTGTTCCTCATCTTTGTCGCCTTCCTTGCGCTGGCTGGCCGCGCGCTCTGGCTGCAAGGCATGTCGACGGATTTTCTGCAGAAGCAGGGCGCTGCACGCTACGCACGCACGCTCGAACTGCCTGCCATTCGCGGCAAGATCACTGATCGAAACGGTCAGGTGCTGGCGTCATCGCTGCCAGTCAAGGCAGTGTGGGCAATTCCTGACGACGTGCAGGCTGCGCCGAAAGAGAAACTTGCCGAGCTCGCCAGGCTGCTCGGTATGAGCAAGGCAGAACTGAACAAGAAGCTCGATTCGGATCGCAACTTCGTCTATCTGAAGCGTCAGGTAGAAATGGATACGGTCGACAAGATCGTGAAGCTCGATATTCCCGGCATCGAGACACGCAAGGAATACAAGCGCTTCTATCCGGAAGGCGAGGTGATGGCGCACGTTGTCGGCTTCACGAATGTGGAAGACGTCGGCCAGGAAGGCATGGAGCTGAGTGCGCAGAAAACGCTGGCCGGCGTGACCGGCAGCCGCCGGGTGATCAAGGATCGCCTCGGTCACATTGTCGAAGACATCGAAGCCGTGCGTGAGCCGCATGACGGCAAGGATCTGGCGCTGTCTATCGACAGCAAGATCCAGTACATCGCCTACACGCAGCTGAAGGCAGCCGTAGAAAAGAACAAGGCGAAAGCAGGCGGCATCATCGTCGTCGATGCGCGCACCGGCGAAGTGCTGGCGCTCGCCAACCTGCCGAGCTACAACCCGAACGACCGTTCCGATCTGACGGGCGCGCAACTGCGCAACCGGGTGCTGACCGATACCTTCGAGCCCGGTTCGACGCTCAAGCCGTTTACCGTCGCACTGGCGCTGGATACCAAGCGCATCACACCGTCCACGGTGTTCCAGACCGCGCCCGGCCAGATGACGATCGGCACCGCAACGATTCACGATTCGCACGCACATGGTCCGCTGACGGTGGCGCAGATCATCGAGAAGTCGTCCAACATCGGCACGGCCAAGATCGCGCTTGAGATGCCGCCGGAAGAAATGTGGGATCTGTTTACCGCGGTGGGTTTCGGTCAGCAGCCGAAGTTCGGTTTCCCGGGCGCCGTCGCCGGCCGCGTGCGTCCCTACAAATCATGGCGCCCAATCGAGCAGGCCACGATGAGTTACGGCCATGGCATTTCCGTCTCGCTGATCCAACTGGCGCACGCCTACACCATCTTCGCCCGCAACGGCGACCTGATTCCATTGTCCTTCCAGAAGGTGACCGATCTGCCGATCGGCCAGCGCATCATTGCGCCGAAGACGGCGCAACAGATGCGGACGATGCTGGAAACTGTTGTTTCGCCGGAAGGCACGGCGCCGCAGGCGCAGGTGCCGGGTTATCGGGTCGGCGGCAAGACCGGTACCGCCT
>DATAHI010000224.1:0-11010 GCA_036263255.1 Oxalicibacterium sp.
ATCCGCGGCGCTGAATCGGACTTGCTGTCCGCCGATACGGCACAGGTCATGATACGGCGCGGGCCGCACGCAGAACTCGTTGAAGTGTCTGGCACGGGACATGCACCTACCTTGGTAAGACCCGAACAAATCGATATCGTGCAGCGGTTTCTGTTGAGCTGATGGCGTCTTGCCGCGAATCACAGGTGCATCGCGGCCACCGGCTATACTTTATTGTCCGCCAACCAACCCGCGGCTCTTGATATATCGCTTGCGCAGCCCATATGGGCACGCGAGCACAGGCAAAGATCAGATCAATTTTCATGGTTTCTACCGCATCCGCGCAAAATGACGCCGTCGTGCAACTGCGCGCCGGCCTGAACGAACAAGACGGCGCGCGCGTCATCGAAGCACTGGACTTCGTCAAGCCGCTGTATGCGGGCAAGCATCTGCCAGCAGGGCACGATTCTTCTCATACCGAACAGGACGTTTTCGATTTTGCGCAATGCGCGGCGACTGTTCTGTCGCAACTGGAAACCGACGCGGATACGCGTATCGCGACCTTGCTGACAGAGTTGCCGGTCATTGACGAAGCCGCAGCGGAAAAGATCGAGGCACGCTTCGGCACGGATGTCGCCACCTTGGTGAAGGGCGTGCGGCAGTTGATGCGCTTGCACGAGGTGGCCGCAGTACAGCCGGGTACGGCGCGCACCAAGAACGCGGCACAGCAGGCAACTGCTCAACTGGAAGTCGTGCGCAAGATGCTGCTTGCGATGGCATCCGACATGCGTGTGGTGCTGGTGCTGCTTGCAACGCGCGTGACGACTCTGCGGTTTCTTGCGGAAAGCAAACGCGTCGACGATCAGTCGAAGCAATACGCGCGCGAGACCTTCGACCTCTATGCGCCGCTGGCGAACAGGCTTGGCGTATGGCAGCTGAAGTGGGAGCTTGAGGACCTGTCTTTCCGCTTCCTCGAACCTGCCGAATACAAGCGCATTGCTTCCTTGCTCGAAGAAAAGCGGGTCGAGCGCGAAGCCTTTGTTGCCGACTCCATCGAGCGCCTGAAAACCGAATTGGGCGCTGCCGGTATCAAGGCCGAGGTGTACGGCAGGCCGAAGCATATCTACAGCATCTGGAACAAGCTGCGCGGCAAGTCCCTGCAGTTTTCCGATCTGCGCGATGTGCGAGCCTTCCGAGTGATTGTTGATGACGTCAAGACCTGCTACACGGTGCTGGGTATCGTGCACAACATCTGGACGCCGATCATCGAAGAATTCGACGATTACATTTCCCGTCCCAAGCCGAATGGTTACCAGTCGCTGCATACGATCGTGGTCGCCGAAGATGGCCGCGCGCTGGAAGTGCAGATCCGCACACACGAAATGCATGAATTCGCCGAGTACGGTGTCGCTGCTCACTGGCGCTACAAAGAGACAGGTACATCGAATTTCACGACGCAGAAGTACGACGAAAAAATCGCCTGGCTGCGTCAACTTTTGGCGTGGAAGAGCGAAGTGGTCGATACGGTCGTCGGCCAGGAAGACGTGCATCGCGACTGGGTGGAAAAACTCAAGTCGGCCAATCTCGACGATCGTATCTACGTCATGACGCCGCAGGCCCGCGTGATCGAATTGCCGAACGGCGCGACACCTATCGATTTCGCTTACCACCTGCACAGCGATATCGGCCATCGCTGCCGCGGCGCGCGCGTGAACGGCGTGCTGGTTCCGTTGAACACGCCACTGAAGAATGGCCAGACGGTGGAGATTATCACCGCGAAGGGAGCGAGCACGCTGACCGGCGCCGTGGGACCTTCGCGCGACTGGCTCTCTCCTGGTTATGCGGTCAGTTCGAGAACGCGCGCGAAGGTCCGCGCCTGGTTCAATGCGATTGAACAGCAGGAAACGCTGGCGAACGGCCGCAGCATCATCGAGAAAACGCTGCAGCGCGAGGGCAAGACGGCAGTCAATCTGGAAGAGCTCGCGCACAAGCTCGGCTTTGCCAAACTCGACGATCTGTTCCTCGCGGTGGGCAAAGATGAATTCAGCTTGCGTGCAGTCGAGCAGGCTTTGCACGGTGACGCGGAGCAGTCCCCTGTGGATGAGGACGCTGTCATTCCACGCAAGAGCCGTTCTTCCAGCGTGGCACAAGGGGCGAAGTCTGGTGTGCTGGTGGTGGGCACTGATGGCTTGATGACGCAGCTCGCACGTTGCTGCAAACCGGCACCGCCGGACAGCATCGTCGGTTTCGTCACGCGAGGCAAGGGCGTATCGATTCATCGCCTGGGCTGCAAGAACTTCATCGAAATGCGGCGCAAGGCGCCGGAGCGCGTGATCCAGGCCGCATGGGGCAATCCGGGTGCGGCCACGGTGTATCCGGTCGATATCTTCGTGCTCGCAAACGACAGGCAGGGCCTGCTGCGTGACATTTCGGATATTTTCCTTCGGGAGAAGATCAACGTGATCGGCGTCAGTACGCAAAGCACGAAGGGACAGGCGCGCATGGCCTTTACGGCGGAGATCGGGTCTACTGCGCAGCTGGTCAAGGCATTGACAGTGATACGTGATATCAACGGCGTGCTGGAAGCGCGCCGTCATTGATTAGCGTGCGCCATTCTTTTATCGAAAATTTCACGAAGACACTAGGCAAACAATTTGTTTGTGGCTATAATTTCGCTTCTTTAGGCGCGTAGCTCAGCTGGTTAGAGCACTACCTTGACATGGTAGGGGTCGTTGGTTCGAGTCCAATCGTGCCTACCAACGAATAATTGGTAATCACTCCTGTAAGAGCGAGAAAGGCATCCCGGTTATGACACCGCGAACGACAACCGTAATGGTTTCCAAGCACTAGTCGGGTTCATTTTCTTCGCATCCAAGAAAAAAGCGCGGCTGGTCCGCGTTTTTTTTCGTCTGCAGTTTCCATTCAATCGATTCAGTTTTAGTGTCGGCACGAGTGTGCTGAAACGGAGAACACCATGGTTACAGTCCGTCTTCCCGATGGTTCGCAACGTCAATTCGATGCGCCGGTCACCGTCGCGCAAGTCGCCGCCAATATCGGCGCCGGCCTCGCCAAGGCCGCGCTGGCCGGCAAGGTCGACGGCCGCGTGGTCGATACGTCCTACCTGATCGACAAGGACAGCGATCTTGCCATCGTGACTGACAAGGATCCCGAGGGCCTCGACGTCATTCGGCATTCGACCGCGCACTTGCTGGCCTACGCAGTGAAAGAATTGTTCCCTGAGGCGCAGGTGACGATCGGCCCGGTGATCGAAAATGGCTTCTATTACGATTTCTCGTACAAGCGTCCGTTCACGCCCGACGATCTCGCTGCGATCGAGAAGAAGATGGCCGAACTGGCGAAGAAGGACGAGCCGGTTACACGCAAGGTATTGCCTCGCGACGAGGCAGTCGCTTATTTCAAGTCGATAGGCGAGGACTACAAGGCAGAAATCATTTCGTCGATTCCGGCCAACGAGGACGTGTCGCTGTACAGCGAAGGTAAGTTCACCGACTTGTGCCGCGGTCCACACGTGCCGTCGACTGGCAAACTGAAGGTATTCAAGTTGATGAAGCTGGCCGGCGCGTATTGGCGGGGCGATTCGAACAACGAGATGCTGCAGCGCATCTACGGCACGGCCTGGGCAAAGAAGGAAGAGCAGGAACAGTATCTGCACATGCTGGAGGAAGCCGAAAAGCGCGATCACCGCAAGCTGGGCAAGCAGCTCGACCTGTTCCACTTTCAGGACGAGGCACCAGGCCTGATCTTCTGGCATCCGAAGGGCTGGACCATCTGGCAACAGGTCGAGCAATACATGCGCCACGCCTATCAGATCAACGGCTACCAGGAAGTGAAGGCGCCGCAAATTCTCGACGCCAGCCTATGGGGCAAGACCGGCCACTGGGATAACTATCGCGACAACATGTTCGTCACCGAGTCAGAGAACCGCTCGTACGCGCTGAAGCCGATGAACTGCCCGGGCCACGTGCAGATTTTCAATTCGGACTTGCGCAGCTATCGCGACCTGCCGTTACGCTATGGCGAATTCGGTCAGTGCCATCGCAATGAGCCGTCCGGCGCGCTGCATGGCACGATGCGCGTGCGCGGCTTCACCCAGGACGACGGCCACATCTTCTGTACCGAAGATCAGATCCAGTCCGAGGTCATGGCTTTCCATCCGCAGGCGATGAAGGTGTACGAGGACTTCCGCTTCACGAATATCGACGTCAAGATCGCGCTGCGTCCGGACAACCGCATCGGCACCGACGAAATCTGGGACAAGGCTGAGGAAGCGCTGCGCACTGCGCTGCGTTCATGCGGTGTGACTTGGACCGAGCTGCCGGGCGAGGGCGCGTTCTACGGCCCGAAGATCGAATACCACCTGAAAGACAGTCTCGGACGTCCGTGGCAGGTGGGAACCATGCAGGTCGATTTCTTCATGCCGCAGCGTCTGGGCGCCGAGTATGTCGATGTTGACAACACCCGCAAGACACCGGTCATGCTGCATCGCGCGATCGTCGGCTCGCTGGAGCGCTTCATCGGCATCCTGATCGAAAACCACGCCGGCGCCATGCCGCTGTGGCTGGCGCCGGTGCAAGTCGCCGTGCTGAACATCTCGGACGCGCAGGCGGAATATGCCCAGGGCGTTGCACAAAACCTGAAAAAACAAGGGTTTAGGGTTCAGCTCGATTTGCGCAATGAGAAAATTACCTATAAAATACGCGAGCATTCGGTTCAGAAGCTGCCGTATATCGTTGTGATCGGCGACAAGGAACGCGATGCAGGTACAGTGGCCGTGCGAGCGCGGGGCAATGTCGATCTGGGCGTGATGCCTGTCGATCAATTGGTGGAGCGACTCAAGAACGAGATCGACACCAAAGCCTGAAGGGATCATCCCACAGCGCAAGAGCACGGCTTAATTATTTGATTTTTAAAGGAAATTGCAATAGCTACTGACAAGTCGCATCGAATCAACGGTGAAATTACTGCGCCTGAGCTGCGTTTGACTGGTGTCAATAACGAGGCGCTCGGCATTGTGAGCCTGGCAGAAGCCTTCCGCTTGGCGGAAGAGGCGAATGTGGATCTGGTGGAGATTGCGCCAACCGCGCAGCCGCCGGTAGCGCGCCTGATGGACTACGGCAAGTTCAAATACCAGGAGCAAAAGAAGGCGCACGAAGCCAAGCTCAAGCAAAAGGTCATTCAGGTCAAGGAAGTCAAATTCCGGCCGGGTACCGATGAAGGTGACTACAGCATCAAGCTGCGTAACCTGATCAAGTTCCTGGACGAAGGCGACAAGACCAAGATCACGCTGCGTTTCCGCGGCCGTGAAATGGCGCACCAGGATATCGGTATGCGTATGCTCGAGCGATTGAAGGCCGATCTGGAGCCGTATGGTCAGGTTGAGCAATTTCCAAAGATGGAAGGCCGCCAGATGATCATGGTGCTGGCGCCAAAGAAAAAGAAATAATTGCGGGACAGAGTTTGTGAGTCGCCTCGCGCGACGAATTACTCTGTCTCCAACCGATCAGACAAGATCGAACAAGTTGATTGAACAGAGTTAGTGCAACAGTAACTCTGTTCCAACAAGATTTGCCCATCCCAGCAATGGCGATATGGCAAACGCAATGACCTCGATGTCATTGCCAAACAAGTGAGAGCAGGCATCCAAGTGCAATGTTTTTGTTGCCACCTGCAATCATGTTAAAAATGGAGCTGTCCGAAAAGGACAGATATGTGTCATGCCTAAAATGAAAACGAAAAGCAGCGCCAAAAAGCGCTTTCGTGTCCGTCCGGGTGGTACCGTCAAGCGCGGTCAAGCGTTCAAGCGCCACATCCTGACCAAGAAAACCACCAAGAACAAACGTCAATTGCGCGGTGCTGTCGGTGTCCATGACACCAACATGAATTCCGTTCGCGCAATGATGCCGACCGCTTAACCTCACTAAGGAGTAATCATGCCTAGAGTAAAACGTGGGGTTACCGCACGGGCCCGTCACAAGAAAGTCCTCGAACAAGCCAAAGGCTACCGTGGTCGTCGCAGCAAGGTCTATCGCATCGCCAAGCAGGCGGTCATGCGCGCAGGCCAGTACGCCTATCGCGATCGCCGCAACAAGAAGCGTGTATTCCGCGCACTGTGGATCACCCGTATCAACGCTGCCACGCGTGAGCATGGCCTGACCTACAGCAAGTTCATGAACGGCCTGAAGCGCGCTTCGATCGAACTCGATCGCAAGGTGCTGGCAGACATGGCTGTGATGGACAAGCCGGCATTTGCCGCGATCGTCAATCAAGTGAAAGCAAACATCGCTGCTTAAGTTGTGATCGTATGCGCCGTCTTCGGATGGCGCAGCAATATCCGGGCGGGGCAGGGTTTCATACCTATGTCCCGTTTTTATTTCCGGATTCCCTTTTGCTTTCGTAGCGATTTTTCCAAGGGCGAAGAATAAAACGCATGAATCCCCTCGAACAACTCATCACGCAAGCCCAGTCCGATTTCGCCGCTGCCAGCGACGCTGCCGCACTGGAGAATGCGAAAGCCAAATACCTCGGCAAGACGGGGCAGATTACCGAGCAGATGAAAGGCCTCGGCAAGCTGGCGCCGGAAGAGCGCAAGGCGCAAGGCGCGATCATCAATGCGGCAAAAGAACAGATTGAAAATGCACTGACCGCGCGGCGCGATGCGCTGGCCAACGCACAGATGCAGGCACGCCTGAATGCGGAAGCGATCGACGTGACGCTGCCAGGCCGTGGCCGTGGCGTTGGCGGCATCCATCCGGTGATGCGTTCGTGGCAGCGCATCGAACAGATTTTTGGCTCGATCGGTTTCGACGTGGCAGACGGCCCCGAGATCGAAAATGACTGGACCAATTTCACCGCATTGAATAGCCCGGAGAACCACCCGGCGCGCTCGATGCAGGATACTTTCTACATCGAAGGCAAGGACACGCTGGGCAAGCCGCTGCTGCTGCGCACCCACACCAGCCCGATGCAGGTGCGCTATGCGCGCATGAACAAGCCGCCGATCCGCGTCATCGCGCCAGGCCGCACCTATCGCGTCGACAGCGATGCCACGCATTCGCCCATGTTCCACCAGGTCGAAGGCCTGTGGATCGACGAGAACATCAGCTTTGCCGATCTGAAGGGCGTCTATCTCAATTTCGTGCAAGCTTTCTTCGAAACTGACGACCTGCAGGTGCGCTTTCGTCCCTCGTATTTTCCGTTCACCGAACCGTCGGCCGAGATCGACATTGCGTTCGGCAGTGGTCCGCTGAAAGGTCGCTGGCTGGAAGTATCGGGTGCAGGCCAAGTGCATCCGACCGTGTTGCGCAACATGGGTTTCGATCCGGAGCAATTTATCGGTTTCGCGTTCGGCTCCGGCATCGAGCGCTTGACCATGCTGCGCTATGGCATCAACGACCTTCGTTTGTTCTACGAAGGCGATCTGCGCTTCCTCAAACAATTCAACTAGAAGCGGTGTGCCGGCGCATCAGCGTCGCCGGCGATCTGTTTTTGTGATGTCTGCATAAGGTTTAATCATGCAATTTTCCGAAAGCTGGCTGCGCACGATGGTCGATCCGAACATGACGTCGGATGAACTTGCGCATTTGTTGACGATGTCGGGCCTCGAAGTGGAGGAGGTTGAGCCGGTCGCGCCGCCATTTTCCGGCGTGGTCGTCGCCGAGGTGCGCGAGGTCGCCAAGCATCCGAATGCCGATCGGCTGAACGTTTGCCAGGTCGATGCCGGCACCGGCACCTTGCTGAACATCGTGTGCGGTGCACCGAATGTGCGTGTGGGTATGAAGGTCGCATGTGCGATGGTCGGCGCGATTTTGCCGCCAGGTGACGATGGCAAGCCGTTTGAAATTAAGCTGGGAAAATTGCGCGGCGTCGAGTCGCAGGGCATGTTGTGCTCGGCACGCGAACTGAAGCTGTCGGACGAGCAGGGCGGCTTGATGGATCTGCCGTCAGATGCGCCGGTCGGCCGGAATTTTCGCGACTACTACCAACTGAACGATCTGAAGTTCACGATCAAGCTCACCCCGAACAAGGCGGACTGCCTTTCGGTGCTCGGCGTTGCGCGGGAAGTATCCGCGCTGACCGGTGTCGCGTTGAAGGTGCCGACTTATCCGACCGTCGCCGTAAGTAGCGATGAAGTGCTGCCGGTGAAAGTATCTGCGCCGGACCTGTGCGGTCGTTTTGCAGGACGTGTCATTCGCGGCCTGAACGCGAAAGCCGAGACACCGGAGTGGATGAAGCAGCGTCTGGAACGCAGCGGGCAACGCCCCATTTCGGCGCTCGTCGATATTTCGAATTACGTAATGCTTGAACTAGGGCAGCCGTCGCATGTGTTCGACTTGGCAAAAATCCACGGCGGACTGGAGGTTCGCTGGGGACGCAAGGGCGAATCACTGAAGCTGTTGAATGGTAATACCGTGGAAGTCGACGACTGGGTTGGCGTGATCGCCGACGAAAAGGAAATCGAATCCCTGGCCGGCATCATGGGCGGCGATGCGACAGCGGTATCGCTCGATACGCAGGACATCTATCTCGAAGCGGCGTTCTGGTATCCGGCTGCGATTCAAGGGCGCGCACGCCGTTTCAATTTCTCGACCGATGCGGCGCATCGCTTCGAGCGCGGTGTGGATTTCGCGACCACGGTAGAGCATCTGGAGCGCATCACGTCGCTGATCGTCGAGATTTGCGGCTTGCCGGGCAAGACCGCTGTTGGGCCGGTGGATGACCACATCGTCAATCTTCCCAAGCGCGAAGCCGTCAGCGTGCGTACCGCGCGCGCGGCCAAGGTGATCGGCGTGGCATTGTCCGATGTGCAGATTACCGATATTTTCACGCGCCTTGGCCTGCAGTTCACGCAGCATGAAGGGGTGTTTTCCGTGACACCGCCTTCCTACCGCTTCGATATCGAAATCGAGGAAGACCTGATCGAGGAAATTGCGCGGGTCTACGGTTTCGAAAACATCCCGGCCTTGCCGCCGGTCGCTGCCAATGCAATGCGCATTGCACCTGAAAATCACCGGTCGCTGTTTACGATCCGTCGTCAGCTGGCGGACCTCGATTATCAGGAAGTGGTGAACTTCAGCTTCGTCGAGCAGGCATGGGAAACCGACTTTGCCGGTAATGACGACCCGATCAAGCTGCTGAATCCGATCGCCAGCCAGATGAGCGTGATGCGTTCGTCCATGGTCGGCAGTCTGGTTGCCAACGCGCGTTACAACCTGAACCGCAAGGTAAATCGGATCCGCTTGTTTGAAATCGGCGCAGTGTACCTGCGCAGCAGCGAAGCAAATGATGGTCCGTTGTCAGTTGCCGGTTTCGATCAACCAAAGCGCGTTGCGGCGCTTGCCTATGGTCCGGTTGCGGACGAGCAGTGGGGCATCGCGGCGCGCAACGTCGATTACTTCGACGTAAAGGCCGACCTTGAAGCCTTGTTCGCGCCGCAACAACTGCGTTTCGTTAGAACCGTACATCCTGCGCTGCATCCCGGACGCTCGGCGGAGATCTGGCTGAATGGAAGCCGCATCGGCTTTATTGGCGAGTTGCATCCCTGCTGGCAACAAAAATACGATCTGCCGCTCGCTCCTGTTTTGTTCGAAGTAGATGCTGTTGCGTTGCAGCAAGTCCATGTACCAGTTTATACCGAGATTTCGAAGTTTCCGGCTGTGACCCGAGACCTTGCATTGGTCGTCAACCAAGATGTTGCAGCGCAAGACCTGATGGATGTTTTTGTTGCTGAGAAGCAAACAAACCCACTTTGCTGGATTTTGCAAGTGATTGTTTTATTTGATGAATATCGCGGCAAGGGCCTCGAATCCGACGAAAAAAGTCTTGCTTTCCGCTTCACCTTGCAAGATACTCAAACCACCCTGCAAGACGATCTGGTCGATGCCGCAATGGCCGCTTTTGTCGCCGCTGCCGGTGCCTGCCACAAAGCCAGATTGCGTGCCTAAGCCAGCAGGACAATGATCATGAATGACGTGAATTCCGCCGAACTTCAATCCCTACTGAACGCTGATTTGACCCGCGCAATGATGCAGGCGCAGGCGCGTTCTCAGGCCGAAAAGGATTTGCCCACGCTGACCAAAGCCGAGCTGGCTGAACTATTGTTCGAGCAGGTTGGTTTGAACAAGCGCGAAGCGAAGGATATGGTCGAAACGTTTTTCGATGAAATCCGGGATGCGTTGGAGCGAGGCGAATCGGTCAAGCTGTCCGGCTTCGGTAATTTTCAGCTGCGCGACAAGCCACAGCGCCCTGGCCGTAATCCGAAAACCGGAGAAGAGATTCCGATTACTGCCCGTCGCGTCGTTACGTTCCACGCGAGCCAAAAGCTCAAGAGCATGGTTGACGTCACTGGTCAGGCCACCACATTGCCGCAGACCGCCTGAACGCAATGAACGAACGGGCCAATAAACCAGAAGTGGTTGTGCTGCCGCCTATTCCGGCGAAACGCTATTTCACGATTGGCGAAGTCAGCGAATTATGTGGCGTGAAACCGCATGTGCTGCGCTACTGGGAACAAGAATTCACCCAGCTGAAGCCGGTGAAGCGCCGCGGCAATCGCCGTTACTATCAACATCACGAAGTACTGCTGATCCGACGCATTCGTGAACTGCTGTATGAACAGGGCTTCACCATCAGCGGTGCGCGTAACAAGCTGGACAGCCGTGTACTGAACGAGCGTGGCGGCGAAGACGTGCCGGACGACAAGGCGAATGCGGCAATTGCATTGAACGAAATTCGTAGTGAACTGCTCGGGATTCTTGAATTGCTTAAATAAGCATTGAGATCGTCTAGAAGGAAAAAGGACGCCAACGGCTTTGCCGTTCGCGTCCTTTTTATTTACTTTCGGTCTCGGTCGTTCGGGTATCTGTCTCTTGAATTGGGTGTGCCGTCACCATCGCGGTCGGCATCCCTGCGGTTCGGTATGCCATCCCTGTCCAGATCGCGTCTCGGATCGCCGCTGTTTGGTGTTGCGTCCTTG
Organism: Oxalicibacterium sp.; assembly: GCA_036263255.1. GTDB lineage: Bacteria > Pseudomonadota > Gammaproteobacteria > Burkholderiales > Burkholderiaceae_D > Oxalicibacterium. The sequence goes on from DATAHI010000224.1 coordinate 10,973, forward strand.
CGTGCCGGAGGGCGAGACCAGTTCCCGCTTTTTGGGGG
>DATAHI010000225.1:0-12226 GCA_036263255.1 Oxalicibacterium sp.
CCGTCTTGGGGTCGACCAGGTACAGCACGCAGAACGGAAGATCGTCCGGATTGTGCGATAGCGTCTGCATGGCGCTGGCGCACGCTGCTTGCACAGTCTTTTCCATCAAGGATTTCGCAGTCAGTTCCGACAGCGTGTGCAGGCGGCGCGTATTCAGATGCTTGGCCGTCACATCGAGATTGGGGCAGAACAATCCGGCGACCTGGCCGGTTTCGTCACGAATCGGGCTATACGAGAAGGAGTAATAGGTCTCTTCGAGAAATCCCCCGCGGTCCATGAACAGACGGACTTCGTCTGCCACCGTCGCGTCGCCTTTCTTGAATACGATGTCGGCCAGAGGACCGCAAATGTCCCAGATTTCGCGCCACACTTCTTTCGCAGGTCGCCCCAAGGCCCACGGATGCTTTGCCTTGCTCAGCACATCGATGTACGCATCGTTGTACAGGAAGGTGGCTTCCGGGCCCCAGCCTATCCACATCGGTTGACGGGAATTGAGCATCAGGCTGACGGCAGTTCGCAGGCTGGGCGGCCAGGTATCAATGCTACCCAACGGTGTGGTGGTCCAGTCGAAAGCTAGGATGAGTTTTCCCAGTTCGCCAGGCGAAGTGAGAAACGTCGTATCCGTGTTCGGCGCAGCGGGAGCGGCTGCCGTGGCGGGTTGAGGGTTATACATGGCAATAAGAGTGCATACGCTGCCTTGTTCTTATCGATGTCTGCGGATACCGGTGCCGGCAGCGGGCCCGGCATGAGGATAAGCCTGAGACCACGAAGGCCGCAAGTTGTTCATTTGCATTTTTTCCTTGTGGAAATTAAATGCCTTATCGAGGTGTTGAAAGGATTGCGCGCCAGGCTTCCAGCTTCTGTTCGAAGCGAAGGCTGGCATGGGCGGGCGAGGAAGATGGCAGCACCAAGGTGGTGAAGCCTGCAGCATCAAACAGCGCGGCATGGCGGCCTGAAGTCTTGCCGTTGAAGGCGACCAGGCGAAGTTGCGGGCAGCGTTCTTTCAGCTGCGCGAAGTCGTTGGCCTCGGCGTTGCGTATCGCCGAATCGAGGCTTCCTTCGCGTGTGCAGGCGCCGATCACATCCCATAGCCCGATGCCTTGTGCGCGTAAACGCCGTAATCGCTCGGCGTACGGCAGCGCGACCAGGTCTTCCTGCAGTAATGCAGACAGCAGCCGCCAGAACTGGTTGCGCGGATGCGCGTAGTACTGCTGCGCCTGCAGAGAGGCCGCACCGGGAAAACTGCCGAGAATCAGGATGCGCGTCTGCTCATCGACGACCGGCGGAAAACAGGTAAGCAGGGGAGCGGACATGCCGCGATTCTAGCCGAGCGCGCAAAGGCTCGGCACCTATTGCTGCTGTAGCGGTCACATGGAAAGTGCCGCGATGCGGCCCCTCGCGTTTCTTGCGTCCTCTGCATGGAGAACCACAATGGGAATGAAGCACGTCACCGGCCTGTTTCGCATCGTTCACGCCATCATGGCTTTTTTCTTTGCCTGCGCTGCGGTGATGCTGATCATCATCGCGGTCTTTACCGGCTGGAACGCGTTTGCAGGCAGCCATGATCCCGAGGCCGCGCAAGCGATCATCGAAGCGGTCGGTCTGCTCGCCGCCGCCGTCGTCGCCTTGCAGATCGCCGAAACCATCGCGGAAGAAGAGGTGGTGCGCGACGCGGATATCAGCGCGCCGACACGTGTGCGCCGCTTCCTCTCGCGTTTCTTCGTGGTCGTGATCGTCGCGCTCGGCATCGAAGGTCTGGTGGCGACTTTCAAGGCACTGCACGAAGACGCCTCGCAATTGCCCTATGCCGCCAGCCTGATTGCCGCTACCGGTGTGCTGCTTGCTGCATGGGGGTGGTTCGTGCATTTGAACCGCTCGGCGGAGGAACTGGAACCGGATGCGATGGAAGAAGCGAAGAAGGAGGACGAAAAGTTGAAGTAGGATGCAGCTAACACATTCAGCAGGGGAGAAGCAACATGATCAAATTAATCGGCATCGTCTTCATCGTAGCCGGCACGCTCGGGCTGGTCTACGGCGGCTTCAGCTATACGAAGGAAACGCATCAGGCCAAATTCGGGCCGATCGAGTTTTCGATGAAGGAACAGGAGAGGGTGAATGTGCCGGTGTGGGCCGGCGTGGGCGGGATTGCAGTGGGTGTGGTTCTTCTAGTAGTGGGTGGAAGGAAAAGATGAGGACCCGACGAAACGGTTTGATTGATGGATCCATTAGATCCATGTACGGAATCCGTAAACGACAGCTCCTAGACCAAAGAATGCCTGAAGACAGAATAGTGCGCGGAATGCAGCCGTGTAGCGAATAAACTTCCGACGTTTCATTGAGTCGTTCGTGAAGAGTCGAGACTGTTCGGAGAAACGTTTTTCGTATTCGGCCAGCCCAGGAACAGCGAGCTGAAGGCTTTGACTTCGGGCATCGATGATCCAGAACACACAGGCCAGTACGATCACGAAGCCTCCGACGAGAACGAAAACAGCGCCATGTGTCTGTTTTTCGGCGGCTGCAAAGACCCCGCCATTTGCGAAGACCGAGAAGACAACAAAGAAGTTAAATGCCTTCAACCTTTGCTCGGCGTTGAATACGAAGTGCTGCCAAAGGTAATTTTTCTCTTCTAGGTCCATAGTTTTCATGCCATGAGGTTACTGGTTTCCCCTTAGCTTAAACCACCGGATAGCACTTTCATCGCCAAATCTTGCAGCGATTTGTACTTCCCCTCTTTGATTGTGCTGTGAATCAAGCTGCCCCAATTGATTTTTTCCTTGACCCCAATACGTCCTAAAGCGGTAAGTCCCTTGGAGGTCAGCTTGCATTCGGAGAACGTTCTTTGCGCTTGTCCATGCATTGGTTCGCGTGACCGGATATAGCCTTCGTCACGCAGAAAAAACATCGCGTTCATATAAACAGTCATTTCTCTTTTTATGGGATTGTCCTGCGAACTATTTCCCGGTTCTCTCCAAGATCTCATTTCGTCATCGAAGTTGACCAACGCGCGCTTCTTTGCCGGAATTCCACTGCCTTCAACATAGAGTGTGTCAACGTCGATTGGATTTGGAAAATTCTCGTACATCAGGTTCAGCACAACGGCTACACATTTATGAAATTGGCCAATGTTTGCGAGGTCGTTCGGCATAGTAATTTAATGTTCGAATTTATGATGTGTAAAAGGCAGTCGCATTTCAGCGGTTTTTATCTGCATTCGCCTTTGTGTTCACATATTTCTCCTGCCACTTCATCACCTGCATATACACCGCTCCCTGTAGCAGTGCCACGATGCTGCCAATGATAACTTCGGTCACACGCAAGAATGCGAGATGCAATTCCTCATTGACGCCGGTGCCGGTGAATGCCGCCGATAGCAGGATCACAACGGTGATCGGTCCCAGCCGCCAGTTGCTCGGGTAGTTTTGCCACAACATCGCAATCGCGACGGTGACAACCATCGCGATCAGCATGGCGTGGAAGGTTGCGCCAAAGATCAGCAGTGAAATGCACGCGACGATGCAGCCGGTGAGGGTGTTGATCAGGCGCGCCTTGAAGTTGGCGCGTGCGAGGTTCATGTCAGGCTCCGTGACAATGATCAGCGAGATCATCGCCCAGTACGGCTCCTCGAAGCCGAGCAGCGGCAGTCCGTACCAGAGAATCAGCGAACCGCATAGGATCTTGACGATGTAGACCAGTGCATTCTTCTTCGGGCTGATGAGTTCGAATACCATGCGTGTCGATGTCGTGAGGTAGGTGTAAAAAATTACGGCGACCATGTGGTCGCCGTATATCTTAGTCCTGCGCGTTTATTTGCCTGCCATGCCGAGCAGCATCTCGTTCAGCCGCTTCACAAATCCGGCCGGATCGTCCAGTGTGCCGCCTTCGGCCAGCAAAGCCTGATCGAACAGGATGTTGGACCAGTCGTCGAACTTGCCGTCTTCGTACTTCAGGCGTTGCACCAGCGGATGATCCGGATTGATTTCCAGGATGGGCTTGCTGTCCGGCGCGTTCTGTCCTGCGGCCTTCAGCATGCGGACCAGATTGGCGGACAGTTCGTTCTCTTCTGCGACCAGGCAGGCCGGCGAATCGGTCAAGCGGAAGGTGACGCGCACATCCTTGGCCTTGTCTGCCAGTGCGGTCTTCATCTTTTCGACCAGGTCCTTGTACTGCTGCTCGGTTTCTTCGTGCTGCTTCTTCTCGGCTTCGTCTTCCAGTTTGCCGAGATCGAGATCGCCTTTCGCAACCGATGCGAGTTCCTTGTCTTCGAATTCGGTCAGGAAGGACAGCATCCATTCGTCGACACGATCGGTCAGCAGCAGCACTTCGATGCCTTTCTTGCGGAAGATTTCCAGATGCGGGCTATTCTTCGCGCCGGCATAGGATTCGGCGGTCACGTAGTAGATCTTGTCCTGGCCTTCCTTCATGCGACCGACATAGTCGGCGAGCGAGACGTTTTGCACGTCGCTGTCATTGTGCGTGGACGCGAAGCGCAGCAGCTTGGCAATGCGGTCCTTGTTGGTATGGTCTTCGCCGATGCCTTCTTTCAACACCTGGCCGAATTCCTTCCAGAAGGTGTCGTACTTATCTTTCTCGGTTTGCTCTTCGCTGTTGGCGAGTTCTTCCAGCATGCCGAGCACCCGCTTGGTCGACCCGTCGCGGATCACTTTCACATCGCGCGATTCCTGCAAAATTTCACGCGACACGTTCAGCGGCAGGTCGGCCGAATCGATCACGCCTTTCACGAAGCGCAAGTAGACCGGCATCAGCTGCTCGGCATCGTCCATGATGAACACGCGCTTCACGTACAACTTGATACCGCCACGCTTGTTGCGGTCCCACAGGTCGAAAGGCGCGGTCTTCGGGATGTACAGCAGCTGCGTGTATTCGCTGCGGCCTTCGACGCGGTTGTGCGTGTACGTCAACGGTTCGCCGAAGTCGTGCGAGACGTGCTTGTAGAACTCGACGTATTGTTCCGGCGTGATCTCGCTCTTGCTGCGCGCCCACAGCGCACTGGCCTGGTTGACGGTTTCCAGCTCGTCTTTCAGGACCATGTCTTTCTTCTCTTCGTCCCACTCTTCCTTCTGCATCACGATCGGTAGCGAGATGTGATCGGAATACTTGCGGATGACGGACTTGAGCTTCCACGAGGACAGGAATTCGTCCTCGCCTTCGCGCAGGTGGAGCGTGATGTCGGTGCCGCGGTTCGGCTTGTCGATTGCTTCGACGGTGAAGTCGCCGGCGCCTTCGGATTCCCAGCGCACGCCTTCATTGGCGGGCAGGCCGGCGCGGCGCGTTTCGACCGTGATGCGGTCGGCAATGATGAAGCCGGAATAGAAGCCGACGCCGAACTGGCCGATCAGCGCCGCATCCTTCTGCTGGTCACCGGAGAGTTTCGAGAAAAATTCCTTGGTGCCTGACTTGGCGATGGTGCCGAGATGTTCGATCGCTTCGTCACGCGACATGCCGATGCCGTTGTCGCTGATGGTGATCGTGCGCTTTTCCTTATCGAAGCTGACCTTGATCTTCAGTTCAGAGTCGCTCTCGTACAGCGCGCCATTGTTGATCGCTTCGAAGCGCAGCTTGTCGGCGGCGTCGGACGCGTTGGAGATCAGCTCGCGCAGGAAGATTTCCTTGTTCGAATACAAGGAGTGGATCATCAGTTGCAGCAGTTGTTTTACTTCCGCCTGGAAGCCGAGAGTCTGTTTTTCGGATGCAGCCATTTTTACCTCTGGTAGATAGGAAAGATCGGGATAAATTTTGAAGCGGCGCTGCCGAACCGGTCTACGGTCGGCAAGGCATCAAACCTGCGCGGGAAATTGGGGCGGACTGCAGGATTTCAAGCCCCGGCCGCGATCTCGCGTTCCAGAAAGCGGATGATGCCGGGATCGCTCATCGCGGCGACGTTGAAGCGCATGTTGGTGGAGGGCAGCTGGTTCGGCGAGAACAGGCTGCCGGGCGCCAGCAGCCAGCCTTCGGTCATTGCCTTCTCCGTCATGACATTGGTATCGCAGCCGGTATCGGCCCACAGGAACATGCCGGCAGAGGGATTGACGTTCAGGCGGATGCCGATTTTTTCCAGCTGCCGGATCGTCTTGTCGCGTACCGCATCGAGCTTGCCGCGCAGGCGGTCGACGTGCTTGCGGTAATGCCCTTCGGAGAGGATCTTGTACACCGCGCGTTCGGTGATTTCGGTCGTGGTGAGTGCGGCCAGCATCTTGCGGTCAGCCAGCGGCCGCGCGATGTCGGGCGAGCAGGCGATGAAGCCGACACGCAGATTGGCTGCCAGCGTCTTGGAAAAACCGCCGAGATAGATCACGCGGCGCAGCTGGTCGAGCGCCGCGATGCGCATTGCCGGCTGCACTGCCGCGCCCGGGTGCATGTCGCAGTAGATGTCGTCTTCCACGATCACGAAATTGTGCTGCTCCGCCAGCTTCAGTACCTGGAAGGCCTTCGCGGCGGACAGGGACGTCGAGGTCGGGTTGTGCAGTACCGAATTGATGACGAACATGCGCGGCTTGTGGCGCGCCGCCAGTTCGGCGAGTTTCGCAATGTCCGGACCGTCGGGCAGGCGCGGAATGCCGACGACCTTCGCGCCCATCATCGCGAAGGAGCCGAACATCAGGAACCAGGCCGGATCGTCGACGAAGATCGTGTCGCCCGGTTGTACGAAGTGGCGCGCCACCAGGTCCAGCGCCTGCGTGACGCCCGAGGTGGTGACGATCTGCTCAGGGGACGCCGCGATTTCCAGCTGCGCGAGCTTCAACTGCAGCTGCTGGCGCAAAGGCAGGAAGCCTTGCGGATTGCCGTAATGAAGCAGGTTCTGCTGCTGGCGCGTGATGCCGCGCAGTGCATTGGCGACCAGTTCGCCGTCCAGCCATTCGCCCGGCAGCAAGCCCATGCCTGGCATCTTGTGGGAAGGCAGCTGCCGAAACATGTTGCGCACCAGCCAGACGACGTCGATCTGCGGTGCGGCCTGGCGACTCGGTGCCGGTGCGCGCGCGGCTTGCATCGGCGCGCGATCGCGCACATAGAAGCCGGAGCCGCGCCGTGATTCGAGAAAACCGTTCGCAACCAAGCGGTCGTAGGCTTCCACTACGGTGAAGCGCGACACTTTGTGCTGCTCGGCGAACTGGCGGATCGAAGGCATGCGCGCGCCGGTGCGCAGCAGTTTGTCGTCGATCCGCGACGAAACCGATCGCACGATCTGCTCGACCAGCGAGCCGCCCGCCAAGCGGACAGGCAGCGGAAAGGCAGTTGCGGGGGTCTTGTCCGTATCGGTCATTTCGCCATGACAGTGTGAAAATTAGAACGAAAAGTGTACCGGCGCTGTACCGGTTTGTTGCAGTAGCATAGCTCATCATTTGTCACTGAACAACGTTCGCCACGACGATATGGATTCCTTGCTCCTTGATTCGCTGCTTCCGCTTGCGCTGTTTGCCTTTGTCTCGTCCATCACGCCTGGGCCGAACAACATCATGCTGACGTCGTCCGGCATGCGCTTCGGCTTCGTGCGCACGATGCCGCATGTGTTCGGTATTTCGTTCGGCTTCACGGTGCTGATGGCCTTGTGCGCAAGCGGCATCGGCAGTCTTGTTCTCGCCGTGCCGGCAGCGCATGTGGTGCTGAAGACCCTGGGTTCTGCCTATCTGGTTTATCTCGCCTGGCAGTTGCGCGACATGGGCTTTGCACAGTCGGTCTCCGGCGATGCGCGTCCGCTTTCGTTTGCCGGTGCGGCGCTGTTCCAGTTCGCGAACCCGAAGGCGTGGATGATGGGCGTGACCGGCGCCTCAGCGTTTCTACCGATGGTGCAGCCGGTTTCTCTGGCAATCGCGCTGTACTGCATCGTCTTCATCGCGATCGGCTTCCCTTGCATCGTGGTGTGGGCCGGCGCCGGTGCGGTGCTGCGCCGCTACCTGGAACAACGTCGCTGGCAACTGTTATTCTGCAGCGTGATGATCGCGCTGACGTTGTATTCAGCCTTGGCAATCTGGCTGTAGGAGACCGCGATGCCGGCCATGACGCAGGAAACGAAAGGCATGCTGCTGGGCGTACTGGGCATTGTGATGTTCAGTTTGACGCTACCGTTCACGCGGATTGCGGTGCTGGAAATCGATCCGGTACTGGTGGCGCTGGGACGTGCCGTCGTGGCGGCGCTGTGTGCCGCAATACTGCTGTGGTGGCAACGTGCGCCCTGGCCGGATCCGTCCCAGGTGCGTTCACTGCTGATCACGGCGGCCGGTGTCGTGTTTGGTTTTCCGGTGCTGATGTCGGTTGCGATGCACGATGTGCCGGCGTCGCATGGCGCCATCGTGCTCGGCATTCTGCCGCTGGCGACGGCGCTGTTCGGGGCCTTGCGTTTCGGCGAGCGGCCGTCGGCCGGGTTTTGGGCTGCGGCCTTGTGCGGCAGCGGTCTGGTCGTTGCCTTCGCATTGCGGCAAGGCGGCGGACAGCTGCACAGTGCGGATTTCGCATTGTTTGCTGCAGTTCTTGCCGCCGCAATGGGGTACGCGGAGGGCGGCCGGCTGGCCCGCACAATGAGCGGCCCGCTGGTGATCTCGTGGGCATTATTGCTGTCGATGCCGGTCCTGCTGCCGGCGACATTGGTACTGGTATGGCGGCACGGCATGCACGGGTCGCCGCTGGCATGGATTTCGTTCGGCTATGTGTCGCTGTTCTCGATGTTCATCGGTTTTTTCTTCTGGTATCGCGGATTGGCGCTGGGCGGTATCGCGCGGGTAGGGCAGGTGCAACTGATTCAGCCTTTTCTGACGCTGCTGGGGTCTGCCTTACTGCTGGGAGAAACGCTGGAGGCGGACAATTTCCTGTTTGCCCTGCTCATCATCGCCGTTGTTGCGCTCGGTAGAAAGATGCCGGTAAAGCGGCAGGTGTAAGCAGGATTTGCGATAATCTCGGTTTCCCTTCTAGCCTGCCAGCTTCCGGCATTCCCGAAAGCCGCCATCCATTTGGAGTCCTGCATGTCCGTCTACGACAAACTGAAAGCATTGAATATCGAATTGCCTGCCACGTCCGCACCTGCGGCGTCCTATGTGATGTACGCGCAGACCGGCAATACCGTATTCATTTCCGGCCACATCGCGAAGAAAGATGGCAAGCCATGGGCTGGGCAGCTGGGCAAGAATCTGACGACGGAAGAGGGCAAGCAGGCAGCGCGCGGCGTCGCGATCGACTTGATCGCAACCTTGCAGGCAGCATGCGGTGGCGATCTTAATCGTGTGAAACGCATCGTGAAGGTGATGAGCCTGGTCAATTCGACCGGCGATTACACCGAGCAGCACCTGGTGACCAACGGCGCATCGGAGTTGCTGGTCGAAGTATTCGGCGAACCGGGCAAGCATGCGCGTTCTGCTTTCGGCGTCGCGCAGATTCCGCTAGGCGCCTGCGTCGAAATCGAATTGATTGCCGAGGTTGCCTGATTTTCGCCGTCTTTAATTTTTGCGCCTCGCCCTTTTTGAAGTGAATATGAAACCTGAACATCCTGCGCCCATCACCTGGCGCTTTGCCCAGCGTGCCGAACAGCTGCAGAGCTCGGCCATCCGTGAAATCCTGAAAATCACGCAACGTCCGGAAATCATTTCGTTCGCGGGCGGCTTGCCGTCGCCGGCGACTTTCCCGGTCGAGCATATGCAGGAAGCATTCAACACGGTGCTGTCGCGCCAGGGCAAGGTCGCGCTGCAATACGGCACGACTGACGGCTACGCGCCGTTACGCGAATGGATTGCGCAATCGCTGTCGACCAATGGCGCGACGATTTCGGCCGATCAGGTGATGATGGTGTCGGGCTCGCAGCAGGCCGCCGATCTGGTCGGCAAGGTGTTGATCGAAGAGCGCAGCAAGGTACTGGTCGAGACGCCGAGCTACCTCGGTGCACTGCAAGCCTTCTCGATCTATCAGCCGGAATTCGCTTCGGTGCCGACCGACGATCATGGCTTGCTGCCGGAAGCGCTTGAGCCGATCGCCGATGGCGCGCGTCTGCTGTACGCACAACCAAATTTCCAGAATCCGACTGGCCGCACCATGCCGCTGGAACGCCGCACTGCGGTGGTCGACGTCTGTGCGCGTCTCGGCCTGCCGTTGGTGGAAGACAACCCGTATGGCGCGCTCAGCTATCGCAACGAACCGCTGCCGACGATGCTCTCGATGAATCCGCAAGGTGTCGTCTACATGGGATCGTTCTCGAAAGTGCTGACGCCGGGTATCCGACTCGGTTACGTCGTCGCGCCGCACGGTCTGATCCGCAAACTGGAACAGGCCAAGCAGGCGGCTGACCTTCACACTTCGCAACTGACGCAGATGGTGGTGTACGAAGCGATCAAGGACGGCTTCTTCGAGACGCACATCCCGGCAATCCGCACGTTATACGCAAACCAGTGCCAGGCGATGCTGGATGCAATGGATGAATTCTTTCCAGCGCAGGCCAAGTGGAATCGTCCCGAAGGCGGCATGTTCATCTGGGTGACGCTGCCGTCGCATATCGACGCACGCCAGCTGCTGGAAGAGGCGATCGCGCAGCATGTCGCCTTCGTACCCGGTGCACCGTTCTATGCGAACGAGCCGGAGAAGAACACGCTGCGCTTGAGCTTCGTCACCGTACCGCCGGAAAAAATTCGCGAAGGCATTGCTAAGCTCGGCAAGCTGATTGCGGACAAGTTGAACTAAGTCGATTCAGAATCGCAGGGTCTCGCCCTGCGGCTGCAGCAGGAAACGGTCGGCAGCAATGCCGGCCTCCTGCAGCGCCTGTGCCAGCAATTTCGGCGGCTCATCCAGTGGCTCGTCCGCCAATCCAAACGTCCCCCAATGGATCGCCATCGATCGCTTCGCGCGTATATCGCGATGGATTTTCACCGCTTCCGCCGGATCGATGTGCTGCGCACGCATGAACCAGCGCGGCGCGTAGGCGCCGATCGGCAATAGCGCCAGATCGAAGCCGTCGAAGTGGCGGCCGATGTCCTCGAAGTCTTTTGAATAGCCTGTATCGCCGGCAAAGAAAAACGAAAACGAATCGGCCTCGCCCGGTGCGGCGCATACGGCCCATCCTCCCCACAAGGTCTGACAGCGATCGAACAGGCCGCGCGCCGACCAGTGTTGCGCCGGGACGAAAGTGAAGGCAAGTTTGTCGACGGTCGTCGTGGTCCACCAGTCGAGTTCGCGCACATGCGCGATACCGAGTTTTTGCATCCATGGCGCGATACCGAGCGGCACCAGGAACAGCGGCGGTCCGCCTGGCTGCCGGTTCAGCGCCAGCACGGTGTCGCGGTCGAGATGATCGTAGTGATTATGCGAGATCAGCACGACATCGATGTGCGGCAATTCATGGATCGCGAGCGCTGGTGGATGGGTGCGCTTCGGCCCCATAAAGCGGAAAGGGGATGCGCGCAGTGACAGCACCGGATCCGTCAATACATTGACGCCGTGCGTCTGCATCAGTACGCAGGCATGGCCGATCCAGGTGGCAGTCGTATCGCAGCGATTTCCGGCAAGCCAGTCACGATCGGGCGTGGCCGTGGGGAAGCGATAGTCTTGCGCTGGCGGCTTCGGCAAGCCATGCCGCCAGCGCTGCAATTGCCATTTCAAAAAGGACCCGCCGATGCCACCCTGCAGGTAATTGTTGCGGAAACCGTCGCGCGTGCGATGCGGCTTACGCGGATCGAAGTAGGGATTGGCCTTCATCGATCCTGCATTCCTACTTTTGCGGCGCCAGCGATGCCGGCTTGATTTTCGCCTCCAGCGCCTTGCCCTTGCGCGCGCGTTTGCCGATGTGAACGGCGAGGCCGGATGCGGACAGCATGACGTCCTGTGCCTTGCCGCCGCGACCTGCGCCCGAGACGATCACGCCGCGCTGACTGATCGGTTGCGCGGCTAGCAGTTTCTCGCCTTTTTCCAGCTCCATCAGGATCACGCCGCGGCCGCCGGCCGTCAGCGTCTTGATTTCTTCCATGCCGAATACCAGCAAACGTCCTTTTTCGGACAGGCAGGCGATCGCGCTGTCATTGGAGGTGATTGGTTTCGGCATCAGCGGTTCGTCGCCTTCATCCAGCGTGATGAAGGATTTTCCGCCGCGTGTGCGCGCCGTCATGTCGCTTGCCTTTGCCGTAAAGCCGTAGCCTGCCGTCGACGAAAGCAGCATTGAGGTTTCTGCAGGGCCGGCGAAGTAGTGACGTACATGCGTGCCGCTCGCCAGATCGATCAGCGTCGTGATCGGCACGCCGTC
>DATAHI010000226.1:0-7581 GCA_036263255.1 Oxalicibacterium sp.
ATCTACGTGACGCTGGATAACACCGGCGAAGCAGCAATGGCCGCACTGCACGGCTACGACCTGGGCGATATCCTCGGTGTGTCCGGCACCCTGTTCAAGACCAAGACCGACGAGCTGACGATCAAGGTCACCGAGCTGCGCCTGCTGACCAAGTCGCTGCGTCCGCTGCCCGACAAGTTCCACGGCCTGGCCGATCAGGAAACCAAGTACCGCCAGCGCTATGTGGACCTGATCACCAGCGAGGAAACGCGCCGCACCTTCAAGGCACGCACGGCCGCGATGAATTCGATCCGTCGCTTCATGGCCGATCACGAATTCATGGAAGTCGAAACGCCGATGCTGCACCCGATCCCCGGCGGCGCCGCAGCCAAGCCCTTCATCACGCATCACAATGCGCTCGACATGCAGATGTTCATGCGCATCGCACCCGAGCTTTACCTGAAGCGTCTGGTGGTCGGCGGCTTCGAGCGCGTGTTCGAGATCAATCGCAATTTCCGTAACGAAGGCGTGTCGCCTCGTCACAATCCCGAATTCACGATGATGGAGTTTTACGCGGCCTACGTCGACTACAAGTGGTTGATGGACTTCACCGAAGCAGTGATCCGGCAGGCTGCGATCGATGCCCACGGTACCGCGACACTAACCTATCAGGGACGCGAGCTGGATCTCTCCAAGCCATTCCACCGCATGACGATTGTGCAGGCGATCAACAAATACGCGCCGCAGTACACGCACGAGCAATTGCACGACGCGGCTTTCTTGAAAGAAGAACTGCCGAAGAAATTCGGCGTCAAGCCGCACATCATCAGCGGGCTTGGCGCATTGCAACTGGCGCTGTTCGAGGAAACGGCGGAAGCGCAATTGTGGGAACCGACCTATATCATCGACTATCCGGTCGAAGTGTCGCCACTGGCACGCGCCTCCGATACCGTGCCCGGCATCACCGAACGCTTCGAGCTCTTTATCACCGGCCGCGAAATCGCCAACGGCTTCTCCGAGCTGAATGATGCGGAAGATCAGGCTGCCCGCTTCCAGGCACAGGTCGCGGCCAAAGACGCCGGTGACGAGGAGGCAATGTACTTCGACGCCGACTACATCCGTGCGCTCGAGTACGGCATGCCACCCACCGGCGGTTGCGGCATCGGCATCGATCGCCTGATGATGCTGATTACAGATTCGCCGAACATCCGCGACGTCATTCTGTTTCCGCACCTGCGCCGCGAAGACTGATTTTCCCCGGTGAAAGAAAAAAGGACTGCATAGGCAGTCCTTTTTTATTCGCGCAACCAAAGCGACTTCAGATTATCCAAGTTACATCGGCTTACAACTGACACAGGATCAGTCTTTTTATTGGGCTGGCGCCCGGCAATACTTCCGGTACAACAAGCCCGAATAACGGAGGAAGTCATGGAAACCCAAGTCAAATCAAATCGTCTGCATCCATTGATCGCTGCGGCCGCCGTCGCGGTGATGCTGGTCTGCCTGGTCGGCGTCGCGGCAATGACCGGCCTGTTACCCAATTCGAACAGCGAAGGCGGACCGAAGCAGAATGTCGCTGAACTCGATGCCGCGGCTAAGGCGGCAGACAAGAAGGCGGCCGACGCTCAGGCTGCGGCAGAAGAAGCAGCGCGCAAACGCGATGCGGCACGTGCCGCAGCAGCCAAGGATCGCGATGAGGATCGCCAGACAGCTGCCGCCATTTGCCAAAGCTGTGGCCGGGTCGAATCGGTCCAGGCCATTCAAACGGCTGCCAAACCAAGCGGCGTCGGCGTAGTGGGCGGCGCGGTCGTCGGTGGCCTGTTAGGCAATCAGGTCGGCGGCGGTACCGGCCGTACCTTGGCGACCGTAGCAGGTGCAGTCGGCGGCGGATATGCCGGCAACGAGATCGAGAAACGTACGCGCAAGGTCACAAGCTATGAAGTCCGGGTGCGCATGGAAAATGGCCATGTTCGTAGCTTCCCGTACAACAACGTTCCGCCCTGGCATGAAGGCGATCATGTGCGCGTAGTGGACGGCTATCTGCGCGCCGCTTGATCGGCAGCAGATAAAAAAAGAGCGGCCATGCCGCTCTTTTTTCAGTAAATCAATGAGCGAATCACTTCGCTTCTTCGATCCAGGCCATCTGGATTGCTTCCAGAATTTTTTCGCCCGAATTGTTGGGATTGTCGTCAAAGTCTTCCAACTCGCATACCCAGCAATGCAGATCGGTGAAACGTACCGTCAGCGGGTCGATGTCCGGATATTTGTCATTCAGCTCTTCGGCAATACGGATGGTATCGGTCCATTTCATGTTGCACTCCTCAATGGTTTTCGCTGGCGTGGTTGATCGTGTAGCGCGGAATCTCGACCACTAGGTCTTCGTCGGCGACGATTGCCTGGCAAGAGAGGCGCGAATTCGCTTCCAACCCCCAGGCCTTGTCCAGCAAGTCTTCTTCCTTTTCCTCTGCTTCGTTCAGCGAACTGAAGCCTTCACGAACAATGACGTGGCAAGTCGTGCAGGCGCATGACTTTTCGCACGCATGCTCGATCTCGATATCGTTTTCCAGCAGCGCGTCGCAAACCGATTTGCCGGCCGGCGCTTCGATGACCGCGCCATCGGGACACAGCGTGTGATGAGGGAGGACGACGATTTGGGGCACTTTTACACCTCGAAAATGTTCGATGCAGATGCATCGCGATATGGATCCGGTTTCGCGTTGCGAAGCGGCGTTGTTAAGTTCATTCGGCTAGATCTCTTCCAGCTTCTTTCCGGACAAGGCCATGCGGACGCTGCGGTCCATCCGGCGCGCGGCAAATTCTTCCGTACCATGCGCCAGCGCTTCCACCGCCGCCTTGATCGCATGATGGTCATTGCCGCCGGCGCTGCGACGCACTTCCTGCAGCAGCGTGTCGATCTGTGCGCGCTCGTCGTCCGACAAGAGATTGCCGTCAGCATCCAGCGCCGATTGCGTCGCCAGTACGATGCGTTCTGCTTCGACCTGCTCTTCGCGCAGCGCGCGTGCTGCCATGTCGACCTCGGCCGACTTGAACGAATCCTGCAGCATTTGCGCGATCTGATCGTCGGCCAAACCGTAAGACGGCTTGACGGTGATCGACGATTCCACGCCCGAACGCAGTTCACGCGCCGACACCGACAGCAAACCGTCCGCATCCACCTGATAGGTCACGCGAATGCGCGCCGCACCTGCCGCCATCGGCGGAATGCCGCGCAGTTCGAACTTCGCCAGCGAACGACAATCGCTGACCAGCTCACGCTCGCCCTGCACCACATGGATCGCCATCGCGGTCTGGCCATCCTTGAACGTGGTGAATTCTTGTGCCCGCGCGCAAGGAATGGTGGAATTGCGTGGAATGACTTTTTCGACCAGGCCGCCCATCGTTTCGATGCCGAGCGAGAGCGGAATGACGTCCAGCAACAGCCAGTCGTCACCTGCTGCACGGTTGCCGGCCAGCAGGTTGGCCTGAATCGCAGCGCCGAGCGCAACCACCTTGTCGGGATCGATATTGGCCAGCGGCGTCGATTGGAAAAATTCACCAACCGCCTTGCGCACGTGCGGCATGCGCGTCGCACCGCCGACCAGCACCACGCCATCGACGTCATCCACCGTCAATTCCGCATCGCGCAGCGCCTTGCGTGTAGGCGTCATGGTCTTCGCGACCAGGTGCTGCGTCATCTCGGCGAACTGTTCGGCCGTCACCGTCACGTGCACTTCTTCGCCGGTGCTGAGCACGGCGTCGATATGCGTTTCGGGTTTCGACGACAACAGCTCCTTGGCTTCACGTGCCTTGGTCATCAGCAGACTGGTGTCCTCGTCGTTCAGCGGATCGAGCTTGGCCTGGCCGATGACCCAGCAGAACAGGCGATGGTCGAAGTCGTCGCCGCCCAGCGCGGAATCGCCGCCCGTGGAAAGTACCTCGAACACGCCTTTAGTCAGCTTGAGAATGGAAATGTCAAAGGTACCGCCGCCGAGATCGTAGACCGCATAGATGCCTTCCGAGCCATTATCCAGGCCGTAGGCAATTGCCGCCGCAGTCGGCTCGTTCAGCAGGCGCAGCACATTCAGACCGGCCAGCTTGGCCGCATCCTTGGTCGCCTGGCGCTGCGCATCGTCGAAATAGGCGGGCACCGTAATGACGGCGCCGACCAGGTCGTCGCCGAGCGCATCTTCCGCCTGCTGGCGCAATGTCGCGAGAATTTCAGCGGACACTTCGACCGGGCTCTTCACCCCGGCGACTGTTTTCAGCTGCACCATGCCCGGCGAATCGACAAAGTCGTAGGGCAGGTTTTCCGCATAGGCGATGTCTTTCAGGCCGCGGCCCATGAAGCGCTTGACGGAAGCAATCGTATTCTTCGGATCGCCATTTTGCGCCGCCTGCGCCTTATAACCGATGTGCGCGTGGCCGTTCGGCAGATAGCGCACGACGGAGGGTAATAATGGGCGCCCCTCCTCGTCGTTCAGAACTTCCGGAATGCTGTTGCGCACCGTCGCCACCAACGAATTGGTGGTGCCCAGATCGATGCCGACCGCCAGCCTGTGCTGATGCGGCGCGGTCGACATGCCTGGTTCGGCGATTTGAAGAAGTGCCATGGTTCGTCGATTCTTTCAACAGGAAATGCCGCTACTGGCCTTCCTCGCAGTCATTGTTTGCGCCACCGACTTTGTTCAGCCCGGCAGCAATTCAAATACGTTCGCCACTTCATCGGCAAACTTTTCCAGGAACATCAGCTGCCGCACCTTTTCTGCGGCCTGAACGAAATCCCCGGCATCCAGCAGCGTGCCGACCTGATCCAGGGTCTGCGTCCTCGCGGCGCGCAATTCGCTTTCCAGACTTTCCAGCCCGGTTCTGTCCTTTTGGGCGCGTGCATCGTCGAGCGCCTCGCGCCATTCCATTTGTTGCATCAGGAAGGCTGGCGGCATCGATGTGTTCGATTCAGTCTGCAGGTCCACGCCGTTCAGTTCGCATAAATAGGCGGCCCGCTTGAAGGGGCTCTTGAGCGTTTTGTAGGCTTCGTTTGCGCGTGTCGCCCACTGCATCGCGACGCGCTTTTCGGCATCCGGGGCGTTCGCAAACTTGTCCGGATGAACTTGGTTCTGGACTTCGTGATAGGCCGCATCGAGGGCCTTCAGATCAATCGCGAACCGCTGCGGCAGGTGGAAAAGCTCAAAGTGGTTTTGCATCATCTCGCGATTTCTCGACGCCTTTTACCGGCACTTCCCTCAGCAAAAAAAGAAAAGAGCCTGCTCGGACACAGGCTCATTGCACGCTAGCAAATCAGCGGCGCTGCCGCCAGGTCAGATACGGAAACTTTCCCCGCATCCGCACTCGTCCTTCACGTTCGGATTGTGGAACTTGAAGCCTTCGTTCAGGCCCTCACGCGCGAAGTCCAGCTCGGTGCCGTCGATATAGGGCAGACTTTTGGGATCGACAAAGACCTTGACGCCGTGCGACTCGAACACCGCATCTTCGCTTGCGCTCTCGTCGACGTATTCAAGCTTGTATGCCAGCCCGGAACATCCTGTCGTGCGCACGCCGAAACGCAGGCCGATGCCCTTGCCGCGCCGCTCAAGATAGCGATTCACGTGTTTCGCCGCTTTTTCAGTCAATGTAATTGCCATATCCGTTCCACCTACATTCAGGGACGCGAAGCCTGCGTCCTCAGCACAATCAGGCTGCTTCCTTCGCATCGGCGCCGCCGTGGCGCGACTTGTAGTCCTGCACCGCTGCCTTGATCGCGTCTTCAGCCAGGATCGAGCAGTGGATTTTTACTGGCGGCAGCGCGAGTTCTTCCGCGATCTGCGTATTCTTGATCGCCAGTGCCTGATCCAGCGTCTTGCCTTTGACCCATTCGGTCACCAGCGAGGACGAAGCGATCGCCGAACCGCAGCCGTAAGTCTTGAATTTTGCGTCTTCGATCACGCCATCCGCACCGACCTTGATCTGCAGCTTCATCACGTCGCCGCATGCCGGTGCGCCGACCATGCCGGTGCCGATTGTGTCGTCGCCCTTGTCGAAGGCGCCAACGTTGCGCGGATTTTCATAGTGGTCGAGAACCTTGTCCGAGTAAGCCATTTTGATGCTCCTTGATTAAACCGTTTGTCCTACCTTGCGTGAACAGAGTATTTGCCTGGCTCTGCTCGTCTAAGCTTGTATCGCCTGCCTGCTCAGTTGGGACAGAGTACGCTTCGCTAAACTCTGTCCCGCACAGAAAATTAATGTGCCGCCCATTGGATCGTGCTGATGTCGATCCCGTCCTTGTACATGTCCCACAACGGCGACAATTCGCGCAGCTTGCCGACCTTTTCCTTGATCAGCTTGATCGTGAAGTCGACTTCCTCTTCAGTCGTGAAGCGGCCGATCGTGAAACGGATCGAGCTGTGCGCCAGTTCGTCGCTGCGGCCCAGCGCTCTCAACACATAAGATGGTTCCAAGCTGGCCGAAGTACAAGCCGAGCCGGAAGAAACCGCCAGATCCTTGATCGCCATGATCAGCGATTCGCCTTCGACATAGTTGAAGCTGACGTTCAGATTATGTGGAACGCGATGTTCCATGTCGCCATTGACGTAGACCTCTTCGATCTCCGTCAGGCCCTTGGCCAGACGATCGCGCAACGCGCGGATGCGGCTCAGTTCGCTGTCCATTTCCTCGCGCGCGATGCGGAAGGCTTCGCCCATGCCGACGATCTGGTGCGTCGCCAGCGTGCCGGAACGCAGGCCGCGCTCGTGACCGCCGCCGTGCATCTGCGCTTCGATGCGCACACGCGGCTTGCGGCGCACGTACAGGGCACCGATGCCCTTCGGACCATAAGTTTTGTGAGCGGAAAAGCTCATCAGGTCGACCTTGGTGTTTTCCAGATCGATCTTCACCTTGCCGGTCGCCTGAGCCGCGTCCGAATGGAAAATGATGCCCTTGCTGCGGCACAGCTCGCCGATCTCGGCGATCGGCTGGATCACGCCGATCTCGTTGTTGACCAGCATGACGGAAACCAGGATCGTGTCCGGGCGAATCGCTTCTTCCAGTTGCTGAATCGTGATCAGGCCGTTGTCCTGCGGTTGCAGATAGGTCGCCTCAAAACCTTCGCGTTCGAGTTCGCGCACGGTATCCAGCACAGCCTTGTGCTCGGTCTTGACCGTGATGATGTGCTTGCCCTTGGTCTTGTAGAAATGCGCAGCGCCTTTGAGAGCAAGGTTATTGCTTTCTGTCGCGCCTGAAGTCCAGATGATTTCGCGCGGATCGGCACCAACCAGCAAAGCCACCTGCTCGCGCGCATCTTCCACTGCCTTTTCCGCGGCCCAACCGTACATGTGGCTGCGCGAAGCCGGATTGCCGAACAATGTGTGGTGGTCGTGCATCGCAATAACAGCGATCAAGCCACCGCTTAACTGGAGTCGAATATGAATGCCCCGTTGGACAAAAGCCTGATCGATACCATCAAGGCGCCGCATTTCCCGATCTACATGGATTATTCGGCGACCACGCCGGTCGATCCGCGCGTGGCCGACAAGATGATTCCGTATCTGCGCGAGCAGTTCGGCAATCCGGCTTCGCGCAGCCACATGTATGGCTGGACGGCGGAGCAGG
>DATAHI010000227.1:0-5871 GCA_036263255.1 Oxalicibacterium sp.
GCACGCCGGCTGCACGCAGGCGGCGTAGCTGCCGAGTGATGACATCGTCCACATGCATGATGGCCGTCTCTGTAATTTCGAGTTCCAGTCTGTCCGGCGGAAAACCTTCTTCATCCAGAATACGCAGCACCTTGCTGGCGAATGCCAGATTGCGCAGCTGGATGGCAGAGACGTTGACGGCCAGAAAAAGATCGTTCCACTGCTGCATCGCGCGGCAGCCTTGTCGCAATATCCACTCGCCCAGCTGGACGATCAGGCCCGCTTCTTCCGCGATTGGAATGAATTGAGACGGCGATATCACGCCCAGGCTCGGGCTCTCCCAGCGCGCCAGCGCTTCGACGCCGACAATGCGCCCCTCGCTGCCGGCGATCAGCGGTTGAAAAACGCAGTTGAGTCCGCGCCCTTCGGCGAGCGTTTTCCTCAATTCGCTTTCCACCGTCTTCCGCCGAATCAGGCCGGCGTCGAGGTCGGGCGAATAGATGCAGTAGCGGCCCTTGCCGCGCCGCTTGGCTTCGTACAGTGCGGTATCGGCCTTGCGCACCGCTTCGCCCGGCAAGGTGCCGCTGGAGCCGATATGGAAAGCACCAACCGAAGCGGCGACATAGGATTGCACGCCGACCACCTGGAAAGGTTCGGCCGCTGCTTCCACGATCTGCATGCACAGCTGTTCCAGTCGTTTGGTCTGCATCGGCGGCGACAGCAGGATCGCGAACTCGTCGCCGCCCATGCGCACCACCAGATCGCTGTCGTGCACGATCTTCTTCAAGCGGCGGCCAAAGGAGCACAGCAATTCATCGCCCGCTTCGTGGCCGTAAGTGTCGTTCACGTTCTTGAAACCGTCGAGATCGGTCAACAGCAGCGCCATCGACGTTTCTTCGGAGAACGGCTTGCCCAGCAGCTGGCTCAGGCGTTCGTAGATTGCCGTGCGATTCGGCAAACCGGTCAGACTGTCGTGATAGGCGAGGTAACGGGCACGCGCTTCCGATTCGCGTAGCGCGGTAATGTCGCTCATCGAGACGAGCAGATAGCGTTCCCCGTCCAGCACGAACAGCGACTTGCGCGTGACGACCTGATGCGTGGTGCCAGTACGGTCGCTCACCGCTTCCTCGTTTTCGCTGACTTCGCCGGTGCGCAGCACGCGTTCGTCCATTTCGTGAAAGACGCGGACTTGCTCGAGCGGGAAAAAATCTTCGTCGCGTCTACCGATCATCACCTGCGGCGATTGATCGAAGTAGGCTGCCGCCAGCTTGTTGATGAACACAAAGCGATGTTCGGCGTCCTTGATAAAGGTCGGCACCGGTAAGGAATCGAGAATCTGTTGTAGCGCAGAAATGTTGAGCATCATGGGCGGCATCACGATCGGCGAGGCTCCATTCAATGCACGCATGCCACACGATGCAATGCCGCGGGCAGAACGGCGGAGAAAAGGAGATGGAGGACGATCGCGGCGCATAGTTCCGTATTTCGCGCCGGCCGAACAACTGTTCGGGAAATCTTGCTGTTCGCTATCGTCGTGGCGCTAGAGAATGAATGAAAAAAGCGGGCGACGAAATCCCGAAATGCAGGTCGCCGGCAACGACGTGACATGCAAGGAGGAGACGAAATGGAGCTCGTGTATCAACGTTCTACAACATGCGTTGCCACTGCGGCATGCGCCACTGCTACCGGAGGCTTGCTCAGCGTCGCGGAGATCGGCCTGGCGACCGACGCCTTGTCGACGATTGCGGCCGTGATGCTCGGCGTACCGTGGTCGCTCGCGTTTCGCTGGCAGCCCGATGCAACCTGGGGCGGGGTGCTGATTACCGTGACCGCAATGGCGCTGAATATCGCGGCGCTGTGGTGGCTGGTAAGAAAGATGCCGGGTTGATGGAGGTCGCCGGTTTCGGCTCAAGGCTTCGGCGTTCTTACCCACACCGTCATGCGGATGCCGGCCGTGCGTTCGAAGGCCATGATCTTGTCGATCAGGCGCTGGCTCAGCACGTGATCGGCCGACAGCAGCAGGAAGTTGTCCTTGGCGATCAGGTCGCGTGCGATCACCATGCCGGGCTTCAGATCTCCTGCCATCAGGCATAACTCGGTCTGCGTTTCGGTATTCGGATTGACGCCGGTAATGACTTCCTGAAACGCAGCCAGCACAGCGGGGTCGTAGCGCTTGTTCACGCCGCGCAACGTCATGTGAAAGGCATCTTCCTCGGTCAGGTGTTTTTGCAGCAACGTGCCGTTCTGCAGATTCTCGTAGTCGCTGGCGATGGCGAGGATGCGGGCGCCGATCGGGATTTCGACACCCTTCAGCTGATCGGGAAAACCGCCGCCGTCCCAGCGTTCCTGGTGCGAACGGATGATGCGCGCGATGCTGCCCATGTCTTCCAGCGGCATCAGCAACTGTTCGCCGCGTAGCGTGAACTTGCGATAGGTAGCCAGCGTATCGCTGTTCATCATGTTCATCGGCGTGGCCAGCAGCTCGTCGGAAAAACCGATCTTGCCGATGTTGTGCAATAGCGCTGCGATGAATACTTCCTGCGTCGTGTTGAAATCCAGATCCATGCGTCCGGCGATGCGGCGCGCCAGATCGGCCACGCGGCGTGAATGGCCGGCCAAATGCCCTGCGCGCATTTCGATCAGGTTGGAGAAAATCTTGATCGTGGTGAGAAAACCGCTCTTGAGTTTCTGATTGGCCTCGGTCAGGTGTTCGTTCGTGGCCCGCAGTTCGGCGGTGCGCTGCTGCACCGTCTGCTCAAGTTTTCCATTGGTCTCCTGCAGCGCCAGTTCGGCGTTCTTCTGCAGGGTGATGTCCTGCAGCACCTCGATCGCGCCGACCAGTTCGCCCGCGCTATTGCACAGCGGTGCGGCTGAAAACGACAGCCAGCGCCCCGATTCGCCGAGATGCGGGAAAAAATCGTCGATGCGGTAAGTACCTCTGACGGAAGTGGAACGACGCAGCTTGCCGCGATAGAGGGTGTCAATTTCGCGCTCAATGGTGCCGGACACGATCAGGTCGACCAGCAAGGGGCGCTCCTGCGCATACAGTAGCTTCCAGTGATTGCGCGTGCCGACCATGTCTTGGGCGCGCAAGCCGCTGATCAATTCGCACGCGTGGTTCCAGTGCGTGACCACATGGTTGCAATCGATTGCAAAGGTAGGAACCGGGCTGCCCTCGAAGAATTCCGAGACGGCAGGCGTCATCGAGGCGATTTCGTCGGTCGGGGATGGGTTTGAAGTCTGCATGCGCGTTCTTGGCAAGATCAATATTGGACCACGCAGACCGCGCATGGTTTTCACTCAGGCGGGCGGCCCGAAAGTCAGGGAGCCGCCGGGTACAGCGTACACCGATTCGCCGGTGGTGACGAAGACGCGTTCTGCTGGCCGAGGGTCGATCGCGAAGCCGCCGGTGAAGGAGCCGAAAGACGGCAATATGCCATTGCCCGGACCAAAAACAAAGCAGGGCAGACGCACCGAGTCGCCAGCGGCGGCCAGCCGGAAGACCGGATGCAGATGGCCGGCAATCACGTAGCCGCGTGCGCGCGCGTGCGGATGATGGCAAAAGGAGAAGGGGCCGGCTTCCAGCGGTTCGTCGACCACATCAATCTGCAGGTCTTCCGGCGGATCGCCGGCGCGATCGTCGTGATTGCCGCGCACCAGCGTCAGCCGCAGCTCTCTGCGTTGAGCACGCCAATGGCGCACGGCCTCCAGCGTCGCTCGCACCTGCTGCACGGCGCGCGCATGCAGAAAGTCACCGAGGAACACGATGTGCCGGACTTCATGCGCATCCAGCAGCAGATCAAGTCGCGCAAGATTTTCGCTGGTCGTGCCGCGCGGCACCGGTACACCCTGCGCACGAAAAGCCGCTGCCTTGCCGAAATGGATGTCGGCAATCAGCAGCGTGCGTTGCGCCGGCCAATAGGCGGCACGCTGCGGCAGCAGCTCCAGCACTTCACCGGCGATGGTGATGCTCAGGGTGTCGATGCGGCTTTCTCCAGTTCGCGCACCATGCGCGCGATGCGGTCGGACAGTTTTTCGGTGCTCAGTTTCTCGCGGAAGCGCTCCACCATCAACGGAAAGGCAAAGGGCGTGGCGCGCCGCGTTTCATGCACGCGCAATGTGCGTCCCTGCAATTCCAGCAGCGTCTCGCGCAGCCGCGTCAGTTCCAGCTCCTGCTCCAGTACCTCGCGTTGTGCCTGCGTCAGCAACAGGTTGCCGGCATCGTGCTTGCGGAACACTTCGAAGAACAGGCTCGATGATGCCTGCAACTGGCGGTTGCTCTTCGGCTGCCCCGGATAGCCTTGAAAGATGAGGCCGGCAATGCGCGCGATCTCCCGAAAGCGGCGCTGCGCCAGTTCGGCCGCATTCAGGCTGGCTAGTACGTCTTCGAGCAAATTGTCGATGGAAAACAGTCCGCCCGCCAGCGGCGCCTGCAGCACGCTTTGCCAATCGACCGCTTGCACAGACAACAGTTCGAAGCCGTAATCGTTGATCGAAATCGAGAAGGTCGCCTTCTGATGCTTGCCGAAGCGATAGGCCAGCAGCGAAGCCAGTCCGATATGCACCGAGCGCCCGGCGAACGGGTAGATGAACAGGTGCTGTCCTTCGCGGCTGCTGGTCAACTCCACCAGCAGGCAATCGGCGGTCGGCAGCCCGGACCATTGCTGCTGCAATTCGAGCAGCGGCGCAGCTGCATGCATCTCCGGCCCCTCGTAGCGATGCTGCGCGGCGTCGTGCAGGCAGTCGAGCACGGCATGCGCGAGCTCGGACGACAGCGGCATCTTGCCGCCGTTCCAGCGCGGCACGGCGCCGCTGGTGCCGCTGGCGCGCCTCACATAGGCGGACATCTGGTGCATGCGGACGAACTCCAGCACGCGTCCCGCGAACAGGAAACGGTCGCCGGGGCGCAGGCGTGAGATGAAGGATTCTTCGACCGAGCCGAGCAGACCGCCCGACATGTATTTGATCTGCACCGACGCGTCGGACACGATGGTGCCGATGCTCATGCGATGCCGCCGCGCGATTGCCGCATCCGGCACGCGATAGACGCCATCTTCGTCCGGCAGCACGCGCCGGTATTCCGGATAGACGGTGAGGCTTTGTCCGCCGCGTGCGACGAAGTCGAGCGCCCATTGCCACTCCTCTTGAGTCAGTTCCCGATACGCATACGCCGTGCGCACTTCGTCGAACAATTCCCCGGAGCGAAAGCCGCCGCCGAGCGCGATCGTCACGAGGTGCTGCACCAGCACGTCGAGCGGCTTGTTCGGCACCATGCGGCCTTCGATTTGGCGTTTCGCTACCGCGCGCCGTGCGCCGGCGGCTTCCAGAATTTCCAGCGTATTGGTCGGCACCAGCGTCACGCGCGAGGCGCGGCCTGGCGCGTGGCCGCTGCGGCCGGCGCGCTGCAGAAGGCGCGCGATGCCTTTTGCGCTACCGATCTGCAGGACGCGCTCGACCGGCAGAAAATCGACACCGAGATCCAGGCTGGAGGTGCAGATCACCGCTTTCAACTGACCCTGCTTCAATCCCAGTTCGACCCAATCGCGCACTTCCTTGTCGAGCGAACCGTGATGCAGCGCGATGATGCCGGCCCAGTCCGGTCGTGCGGCCAGCATGTCGCGATACCAGATCTCCGCCTGCGAACGCGTGTTGGTGAAAACAAGCGTGGTCGCATGCTGGTCGATTTCGGCGATTACCGGCTCCAGCATCTGGATACCGAGATGGCCGCCCCAGGGAAAGCGCGACGGGTTTTCCGGAATCAGCGTGTCGACCACGATATCTTTCCTGATTGCGCCTTCGACCAGTACGCCGCGGCCTGTGCCAAGCAAGGCGTTTTGCGCCTGTTGCAGGTTGCCGAGCGTGGCCGACAGTCCCCAGACGCGCAGGCCCGGA
>DATAHI010000228.1:0-2876 GCA_036263255.1 Oxalicibacterium sp.
CCGCAGCAGGCCGCAGCGCATTTCAAGAAGCTGGAATGCTTCTGCTTTTCGCAGCAGAAGCTGGATGCAAATCAGGCGAAGCAGATGCCGGTAGTGTTTTTTGTTGACAAGGCGCTGCCCAAGGATGTGAAGACAATTACCTTGTCCTATACGTTTTTCGAGATCGGTGGTGCCGCGAAACAGGCGACGGCACCCGAAAGTACAGCAGCAAAGAGTTGAAGAATCGGCAGTCGGATCGGCTTGGAGTGAAAAGCCTTTGCGACTTGGATGACATCGTCATTGTTTGAGTGTATTCGGGAGATGGAGATGAGTGCTGAACACGCAAAGGCGCCTTATTACTACGTGCCGAGTCCGTCGAAGTGGCCGGTCGCCGCCGGCATCTCGATGTTGGTCGTGATGCTCGGCGCATCGGGCTGGGTGAACGGCGCAGGATGGGGGCCGTATGTCAATCTGATCGGCCTGATCGGCGTAATTGCGGTGCTGTATCACTGGTTCGGCGACGCCATTTCGGAATCGGAGGGCGGACTGTACAGCCAGCGCATCGATACTTCGTTCCGCTGGAGCATGAGCTGGTTCATCTTTTCCGAAGTGATGTTCTTCGGCGCCTTCTTCGGCGCGCTGTTCTACGCGCGCACGATCACGATGCCCTGGTTGGGCGACCTCGATCACAAGCTGCTGTGGCCAGACTTCGCCGCACACTGGGGTAATGTCGGGCCGGCCGGAACTGTCGAATCCTTCGGCACCATGGGCCCGTTCTGGATCCCAACCATCAATACCGCCTTGTTGCTGACTTCAGGCGTGACCTTGACCATTGCGCATCACGCTCTGCGCGCCAACCATCGCAGCAAAACGGCCTTCTGGCTGTTCCTGACCATTTTGCTTGGTGCCGTCTTCATGGGCTTCCAGGCTTACGAATATCATCACGCCTACACCGAGTTGAATCTGAAGCTCAGTTCCGGCGTGTACGGATCGACTTTCTTCCTGCTGACCGGCTTCCATGGCTTCCATGTGACGATGGGCGCCATCATGCTGAGCGTGGTGCTGTATCGCGTGCTGAAGGGCCACTTTACGCCGGAGCACCATTTCGCCTTCGAAGGCGCTGCCTGGTACTGGCACTTTGTCGACGTAGTGTGGCTGGGCTTGTACGTCGTTGTCTATTGGCTGTAATGATTGTCCGAGCAGTTCAGTCTTGAAAAAAAGCCGCATGCAATGCGGCTTTTTTAATGCGGCTTCCTTTTAAGCCTGCGAGCGATACAATGCCCCCGAAGTGTCGACGTATAAGTGTCAACGTATGCCGGTCGGCTGGATGTAGCCAAGGCGGTAAGCAATCAGGATCAGGATGAACAGCGTAATCGAGAAGCCGACACGCATCGCGAGCGCCTTCACTGTGCGATCGCTCTTGCCCTTGTCCTTCATCAGAAAGAACAGTGCAGAAGCTAGGCTGCCGAGGATCAGGACGAAAGCAATAGCGACGACGATCTTCATGAGGTCCCCGGTACGGTTGAGATGAGCGCATTCTCGAATGCGCGTACAGAACGAATATTGTAATGCGACTGGCTTTCCGTTTCCGCCCAATTCCCTTCATCGTCACGCTCGTGCTGGTTGCGCTCGGCATCTCTCTGGCGCAGTGGCAGACCCGTCGTGCCGAGCAGAAGCTGACGTTGCAGTCCAATCTGCAGGCACGACGGGCCGAGCCTACGATTCCGTTACAAGGTAGGCCCGCCATCCCGATCGAGCAGTTCGAGTATCGTCGCGTGTTGGTGAAAGGCAGCTTTCTCGAGGATTGGCCCATCTATCTGGACAACCGTCCGCATGACGGTGTCGCCGGCTTCTATCTGCTGATGCCGTTTAAAATTGCGGCAAGCAATGTGCATGTGCTGGTAGTGCGTGGCTGGTTTCCCCGCGACGTGCATGACCGCACGCTAATGCCGAAAATTGCGACGCCGCAAGGCACCGTCGAGATTGAAGGCATCGTCAAGCGCGACATTGGCCACGTGATGCAATTGGGTACGCTCGATCCGCCAAAGCCGCATGCGATTGTGCAGAATCTTGATGTCGATGCATTTGCGCATAACAGCGGTTTGCAGAGCTTACCCTTCGTTGTTGAGCAAACCGGCAACGTATCGGATGGCCTGCGCCGCGATTGGCCTGCGCCGGACGTGGACGTCGAACGCCATCGAGCCTATGCATTTCAATGGTATGCGCTGGCGGCAATGGCCCTAGTGTTTTTTATCGTGACAGGATTCAGACGTGGAACAAGATAAATCGGCACGCCGCGGTCGCTGGAAGCTGCTTGCCATTCTGCTGGTGTGCGCGGCGCCCATCATCCTTTCCTATTTCACCTATTACGTGATCAAGCCGACTGGCCGCACGAATTACGGCACGCTGATTGATCCGCGCGACTACCCGATCCCTGCGCTGGGCACGACTACGCTGGATGGCAAACCAGCGTCGCTCGCGGATTACAAGGGGAAATGGATCCTGTTGCAGGTCGATCATGGCACCTGCCCTGAAACCTGCCAGAAGAAGCTGTACGACGTGCGCCAATTGCGGCTGACGCAGGGCAAGGACATGGATCGCATTGAACGCGTGTGGCTCATTATCGACAACGCGCCGCTGGATACCATGCTGATGCGTGAATACGACGGTACGCGGCTGCTCCGCGCGAAAGCGGATCTCGTCAATGCGTGGTTGCCGGTCGAATCCGGCACGGTCGCATCCGATCATCTCTTCATGATCGATCCGCTCGGCAATCTGATGATGCGTTTCCCGAAGGGTGCCGATCCGAACAAGATCAAGAAGGACATTACCAAATTACTGAAGGCCTCCTCCATTGGATAATTCGGCACTGCTGTTTCAGCTCGCAACGAAAGGCA
>DATAHI010000229.1:0-7685 GCA_036263255.1 Oxalicibacterium sp.
CGAGCACAGTAAAAAACAGGGCTCTGCGCTGCGGATTGGCCAAGGAAAACATGATCTGATGCGCCAGCGTCGTCTTACCGCTGCCCGGCGCGCCGGCAATCAGATTGAAGGAAAACTCGCTGAGTCCACCGCCAAGAAGAAGATCAAGTCCAGGAACTGATGTTGCCAGCGTCCCCACGGTAACTTTATCGTTCATTTACTTCTGCTCCTTTGCATTCCCTTGATGAGACTCGTCGCTCCAGGCCGAGTTTAGAAGGCGGATGGTCAACGCATCACCGATGAGACCGGACAATAACTTGGTAAACGTGTCGAGCAATGCCGCGTTGGCCTCGGCAGCAAGGGCTACGTCAACCGATGAAAGCCGCTTCTCTAATTGATCGAACAATGAGTCTGCAGAGTGCGCAGATTGTTCCAGTACAAACCACGGAAAACGTGGCTGTACAAGGCGAACAGCTCTGCCGTACAGAGCTGCAAAGCCGGATTCGCCTATCAGCGGGCTCAAATGCGTCGACAGCCGCCGCCATGGGATCACATTGCCCCCACTGTTCAGGCGATCGGTGCCCAACGTTCCGGAAATCAATTGCTTTCGCTTGTCGTTCTTATCCATGCATGATCATCATTTTTGTCTGATCAAAAGACGCTGAGCGTTGCATGCTTTCAATCGTTGCCTGCATTCTATCCGAGACATCGAAAGATAGGCCGGCGTCCGCCATGTGAATGACATGAAGTCGCCCGAAACGAAATCAACTGCAATTTGCAGAGCTTGGTGCGGTAGCCAACGTTTCCCCGTATCAAGTCGGTTGCAATTGGGCAATGTGCCCCGCATCGAGATAGCACCACTCTCCTTCGTTCAAGCCCAGTGACTCCAGCGTCAATTCGCCGATCTGCACGCGTGTCAGCGCAGAACAGTGGTTGCCGGCCGCCGCAAGCATGCGCTTGACCTGATGATACTTTCCCTGCTCTAGCACGATCTCTATACGATGCTCGTCCAGCTTACGGCAATGTATCGCGGCAAGCTGCGCGGGTTCATCGTGGAGCTGCACGCCTTGCAGCAATTGACATACCAGGTCATCCGTTACCGGATCGTGTGTGGTAGCGACATAGACCTTGGGTACGTGACGCTTCGGCGAGGATTGCGCGTGGATGAAGGCACCGTCGTCGGACAGCAATAGCATACCGGTCGTGTCGTGATCCAGCCGACCGACAGGTTGCACGTCACGCCAGGTAAACTGCTCCGGCAGTAGCGTGAGCACGCCGGGATGATGGCTGGGTTTGCGCGAGCATTCGATATTCGCCGGCTTGTTCAATGCAATATAAACGTGTTCGCGATAGCGCCAGTCTTCATCGAACACCGTGAACTCGAGATCGGCAGTATCGAAGGTGGCCCGATAATCGTCGACGACCTCGCCCGCGATCCGGACCTCGCCGTCTTCGATCAGGCTTCGACAGTATTTGCGTGTGCCGAAGCCCTGCGATTGCAGGATGCGGTCCAGGGACAATTTACTCATGGCGGGCACTGTACCAGACTACCGGCATCCTCGCGGGAATGCGACAATACGTTTTTTCCGATGCGGCGCCTCCGTGCCGTCGCCTACGTCCTACGCAGAAAGCCATCATGAGTCAATTCTGGAGCCCGCTGGTTCAAACGCTGACGCCTTATGTTCCGGGAGAGCAGCCGAAGATCGCCGGGTTGATCAAGCTCAATACCAACGAAAATCCATATCCGCCCTCGCCGGCCGTGCACGCGGCATTGCAGGCGGTCTCTCCGGAGACCTTACGCTTGTATCCGGATCCCGACGCATCGGCGTTGAAGCAGACGCTGGCTACCTATCACGGCCTGGACCCGAACGAGGTCTTTGTCGGCAACGGTTCGGATGAGGTGCTTGGCTTCGCCTTCATGGCGCTGCTCAAGCACGAGGCACCGCTGCTGTTCCCTGATATTACGTACAGCTTCTATCCGGTGTACTGCAAATTGTTCGACATCGCGTATCAGGAAGTAGCGCTGAACGATGCAATGCAGATTGACGTCGCCGATTATCGAAACCGTCCGTGCGGCGGCATTATTTTTCCCAACCCGAATGCGCCGACCGGCACCGCGCTGCCGCTGTCTGCCGTAGAAGCGCTGCTTGCTGCGCATCCTGATGCAGTCGTGGCAGTCGACGAAGCCTATGTCGATTTTGGTGCAGACACGGCGGTGCCGTTGATTCGGCGCTATCCGAATCTCCTGGTGATCCGCACCTTCTCGAAATCGCGCTCGCTGGCCGGTTTACGGGTCGGTTATGCGCTCGGCCATCCAAAAATGATCGAAGCGCTGGAACGCGTGAAGAACAGCTTCAATTCCTATCCACTGGACCACATGGCTCAAGCGGGAGCGATCGCGAGCGTCGGCGACGAAGCGTATTTCCAGCGGACGCGCCAGGCGATCATTGCCGGCCGCGAGGAAGTCGTACAGTCACTGCAGCAGCTCGGTTTTTCGGTGCTGCCATCCAGCGCGAATTTCATCTTCGCACGTCACGCCTCGATCCCGGCCATGCAGCTTGCAGCCGGCTTGCGCGAACGTGCGATCATCGTGCGTCATTTCAAGCATCCACGTATCGAGCAATACCTGCGCATCACGATCGGTACGCCAGACGAGTGCGCGACTCTGGTGAAAGCTTTGCGCGAATTGGTAACTGCAGGCTAGTCGTCCTCTCTTTCATCGGCTGCGCGTGCCTCGTCCGCTTTACCGTCAATAACGGCTTTCGCGGCACGCGACGCTCTCTTTTTTCCTCGCTTCAACCCTGCCTTCTCGATATTGCCCGCTGTCTACTGTTGGTCTATCTCCAACTTAAGCAGCGGCAAGACTGCGCTTGCACTTTCCTACAGCACAAAGGGAGGCTGTCCGATATTTCAGAACCGCGCGCAACAGTATCTTGGGCGATCTAAAGACCCTTGCGATCAACCAGCCATATGGAGAACAAATGCTCTCATTAGCCAAGAAACTGTCGCCGACTATCACGGACATGATCCGCTTCGATCACTCGCACGTACTGGTCACTTTTCACCAATACACGAAAGACAAAAGCCCGAGCGTGCGCAAAGCTTTGGCGGACACAATCTGCAATGCGCTCGAAATCCACGCCACGCTGGAAGAGGAAATCTTCTATCCGGTCATACGCATGATCGACAGCGACGAACCGGTGATCAAGAAAAGCGTGCCTGAACACGACGAGATGCGCAGTCTGATCGCCGAATTGCGGGGCACTGATCCGAAGGACGAGCAGCATCAAAAGCTGGTGATGGAATTGATGCGCGACGTCATCCACCACGTGGCCGATGAGGAAACGGTACTTCTCCCCGAAGCGGAAAAGATGCTGAGCCAGGAAAGACTATGCGAGCTCGGCAGCGAGATGACCAAGCGTCGCATGCAGCTGGTCGCCCCGAAAGCCGGACGTATCGCGGCCGATACCGCTATCGGTTTTTCCGGCAGTACGGTTGCTTGGGTCGCAGGCGCCGCGACCGCCGTTTATGCGGTGAGACATTTGGCGAAAGCAAAACGCGACGTGCACGCGCATTGAGTTCTTCCGATGATTACTGCGGCTTTGCGACCATCAAGTAAAAGATCGCAAGGAAGGCAAAGAAAAGCCTGGCTACCTGATCCATCACGCCAGCGCGACGTTCTGGGCCGTGTTGCTCAAAAAATGCGCTGGCGCACGCATCAATCGCAGCACGCCGACGCATACGCTGAAGGTCGCCGCTTTGACTTCTGCCGTCGCATGTTTCGCCGACTACCAGCTCACGCCACATCGCCTGCAACCGGGATATGAAATGCATCTGTCTAGGCCTTCGCTGTTCGCCGTCTATGCTGCATTCGGTTTGGGTCTTGCACTTGGCGCCCATATGCTCAAGCGCGACGGCACGCATTCGCGCTGAGACAATCCGTTCACGCCAGCGCGGTATCGAGCACCGTCATCAGAATGAAGCCGCACACCAGACTGAGGCAGGCGGAAGTGCCGTTGCCGTTACGGTGCGCCTCTGGAATGACGTCGCGGCAGATCACAAACAGCATCGCGCCTGCGGCAGCAGCTAGGCCCCAGGGCAACAGGTACGCCGACATACCGATCACGGCAACGCCGCCAACCGCCGCCAGTGGCTCGATCAAGCCGGACACCACGCCCAGACCGACGGATATCAAGCGGTTGTAGCCGACGCTGCGCAAGGCCAGCGCAACGACCAGACCTTCGGGCACGTCCTGGATCGAAATGCCGGTTGCCAGCATATTCGCCTTGTCCATGTCGACGCCGGCATAGGCGACACCAATCGCCAAGCCCTCCGGCAAGTTATGCAGGGCCACGGCGAGTACGAACAGCCAGGCGCGGCGCAAGGAATTGGCGTAGATCACCGATTCGTCGATCGCGGGAGCGAGATTGTTGCCTTCGGTGCTGCGGTCAAGCAACAGGAGCAGCGCCGTGCCGAGCAGAATGCCGCCACCGACGATGGCGCTTGCGCCCCACGGACCCGCGCCCTGCCCCTTTGCGATGGTAAGCGCAGGAATCACCAGAGAGAACGCGGTTGCCGCCAGCATCACGCCGGCACCGAAGCCGAGAAATCCATCGTAGGTACGTTGAGAAAATTTTTGAGAAAACAGCACCGGCAAGGTGCCAAGCGCAGTAGCCAGCGCCGCAGTGCCGCCGCCGAGCAGCGCGGCACGCATATTCGGATTGCTGCCGATCTGCTCCAGCACATCGTTCAGCAGCAGTGCGCAACCCAACAGGCAGATCACCAATCCGACCGCACGCCGCCACGTCATTTTTTTCAGGAAGGTGTGAAAAGCCTGCGACGCGTTCTGGTCGGTAACCTGCATGGTGTTTTTCCGTTTCGGATCGATACATATTCATTCAAAACGCATGCGCCCCGTCGGGACGCATGCGCAGCCACATCAGCGTTTACGGGACGGTGGAGAGGACATTGCACCGTCGCCCGCTGCCGCGCCCTCCAGCGCCAGTTCCTGCATGCCTTCCGGCGAAACACCCATGCCGAGTTCGGCACCGGTCAGCGGATCGGTTTCCGTATGGGATGCAGTGCGTGCAGCGAGCGTCTGCACGACCTCGGCCTCCGCAGACGGCAATTCGACGCTGGCCTGTCCGCTGCCACCGTCGACGGCTTGCGCCTCTTCGGTGCTGCTGACGAACTCCCACTTTTCGCCCTGGTTCCATGGGCCGCGTTCGTCGCCAGGTCCGGTAGAGAGGTTGAAGTAGACGCTGGTGAACTCCGGTTTGCCGGGCAATTTTCCAGGAGGGAAGTTCGGCGCAATCGAATACAAGGCCTTCTCGAAGGATTTTTGATGTGCGATCTCACGCGTCATCAGAAAGCCCAGCGCATCCTTGACGCCGGGATCGTCGGTCAGGTTGATCAGACGCTCATAGACGATCTTGGCGCGCGCTTCTGCAGCAATGTTCGAGCGCAGATCGGCAGTCGGCTCGCCGATGGTGTCGATATAGGCGGCAGTCCATGGCACGCCGCCCGAATTGACCAATGGCGCACCAGCGCCATACAGCACCTGCGTGATGTGACTGTCGTTACCGGCGCCGGTAATGGAGCGATACATCTCCCCCTCCTCCTCGACGCCCTCTGCCAGCCGGCCCTTGGCGCCCTTGTTGAGCATCACGACGATATTGCCGATCACTTCCAGATGACTGAGTTCCTCCGTCGCAATATCAAACAGCATGTCCTTGCGGCCCGGATCGTCCTCAGCTACCGCCTGGGTGAAATAGCGCATGGCTGCGGCAAGCTCGCCCTGCGGCCCTCCAAACTGTTCCAGCATCAAGTTGGCCAGGCCAGGGTTTGGTTCATTGACCCTGACCGTGTATTGCAGTCGCTTGTTGTGTGCAAACATCGTTGACTCCTGAATGGTTGGTGGTTATCAGCCGCTCGGCGACACCGATGTGTCGACCCGTTCGTGTCCCGGCAGAAGAGATATTCGCGAGCGCGAGGAAAGTGCGGTATCGGACAAGAAGACAAAACCATGTCAGAAATTCGTGGCGTGTTAAGGCGGCTTAACATCGCCTCGCTCTGTAATAGCGGCGCAAATCGACGTCCATTGAAAAAATCAATGCATCCCGGGCGAAGCAGCGACGTGCGCCGCATTGCCGCAAGCACGACAGTAGTTGATCCGCGCGCTTGATCACGACCGCTCACCGACAAGGCGCCTCGCCGACAAGGCACTTGACAGCATTCGCTATGTCATTTAATTTACCTAAAGGTTAATTAACTAAGAGGTTTAACGATGCCAGCCGATCCGTTGAGCGCGACCTTCGCCGCTCTCGCCGACCCGACCAGGCGCGCGATTCTGGCCCGTCTGGCCCTTGGCGAAGCATCGGTAGGCGAACTGTCGGCGCCGTTTGATATCAGCGCGCCCGCCGTTACCAAGCACCTGAAGGTGCTGGAACGCGCCGGTTTGATTTCGCGCGGCAGACAGGCGCAATGGCGCCCATGCAAGCTGGAGGCCAAAGCCCTGGAGGACGTTTCCGGCTGGATTGACCAATACCGGCAGTTATGGGAACAACGTCTGGACCGGCTTGAGGACTATCTGAAAATACTGCAGGCGCAGGAGAAAAAGCCGGCGCGCAAGCGTGCCGAGAAAAAATGATTCTCGTTGCAGGTAAACATGCATGCGGCAGTAGCTAACGTGTCGTTCGATCGTTAACTTGCGTAGCCGTATGTGACGCGTCATTCATAACAAGAAGGAAAATCCGATGTCCCGATTCAAGCGCCCGCTGATCATTGCGACGATCATGTTTGCGGCCGTACTCCTTTACGCAGCGACCAAGCCTGACCTGTTTCGCGTCGAGCGTTCGATCAGCATCAAGGCTGCCCCGGAAACGATCTATCCGCTGATCAGCAATCTGCATCGTTTCACTTCATGGTCGCCTTATGAAAAGATGGATCCGCAGATGAAGCGCAGCTTCAGCGGGCCGGACAGCGGCAAAGGCGCGATCTACGAGTGGAACGGCAATAGCCAGGTTGGGCACGGCCGCATGGAAATCACTTCGGCGGATCCGCATTCCGGCGTGCTGATCCAACTCGATTTCATCAGCCCGATGGAAGCTCACAACATCGCTGAATTCAAACTCCGTCCGCAGGGACAATACACCACGGTCAGCTGGAGCATGAGCGGGCCGGCTCCCTACCTGTCCAAGGTCATGACGCTCTTCTTCAGCATGGACAAGATGGTAGGCGACCAATTCGAAGAAGGATTACGCAATCTGAAAG
Organism: Oxalicibacterium sp.; assembly: GCA_036263255.1. Taxonomy (GTDB): domain Bacteria; phylum Pseudomonadota; class Gammaproteobacteria; order Burkholderiales; family Burkholderiaceae_D; genus Oxalicibacterium. The sequence goes on from DATAHI010000229.1 coordinate 7,252, forward strand.
CGCGGGCAGAACAATCGCCTGCGTCCTAACCGCTGTACCTCACTGGAGAACAATATGACGACATCCGACCGCTCGCTGGTACTGACTCGCACCTTCGATGCTCCACCCGAACTCGTTTATCGTGCGTGGACCGATCCCGAAATGCTGAAGCACTGGTTCGTTCCGCGCCCATGGACCATCGCGCGCGCGGAGACCGATGTCCGTCCCGGCGGCGCGAGTCTGATCGTGATGCGCGATCCGGAAGGAAAGGAATATCCCAACCGCGGCGTATACCTGGAAGTCATCGAGAACAAAAAGCTAGTCGTCACCGATGCCTATACGCACGCATGGGAACCATCGGACAAGCCATTCATGACCGCCGTCATTACGTTCGAGCCACAAGATGGCGGCAAGAAGACTGTGTACACCGCACTCGTCCTCCACTGGAACGTGAG
>DATAHI010000230.1:0-2750 GCA_036263255.1 Oxalicibacterium sp.
GCCTTCTGCCCACTGCCTGACGTTGTTCAGCAGCTGATCAAGCTCGGCGGTTTGCATTGCAGGATGCGGGGAAGAGAGCTGCGATGGCGTGCCGGGTGCGGGGGTTGGCGACTGTGCCGGCGGCGAATTGAGCAGCTTGACTGGCGGTTCGTTCAGCAGTTCCACCATAGGACGCGTCCCGTTCGCCCATTGAGCCACGTGCGATTCGTAAAACAATCCGCTGAAGCTGAGCGCCTGTCGCAAGGCCGTGGCTATCTGCGCGGCCGGCGCATCAGGGTGGGTGAGCAGTGGCGTCTTGCCGACCAGCGCAGCAGGCGGCGCTCCGTCTTCCTGCGCCAGTTGCAGAAGATTGGTCAGCAGACGCCCGGCCGGACTGAGCGAAGTGGTGGAGGTATCGCTCGGTTTTCCGAGCAGGAATGTGGCGCGCGGTTCGGTGGCGAGCAGCGTAAGGTCCAGGATATCGCCAGTCTGGGTACCAGGCGGGAGCTTCATGCCGGCGACCGCATCGTCGATCTGAACCAGATAAGTACCGTCTGCCAGGCGCGAGAGCACCTGCGCCTGGAATTCCTTGCCGAGCGCAAGCTGGCTCAGGCGCGCCAGTGCTTCCTGTTTGGCATCGCCAAGCGAAGCAGCCGGGTCGGCGGCCTCGACCAGGATGACGGGCCGGGCACCTGTGATGTCGGCCCGCTGCAGCATCTAGCTTATCTCGCGTGGGCGCCGTATGCCTGGTTCAGCTTGCGTTCGGTGCCGGTGCTGTTGATCAGCTTGGACAGATGCGCCATCCAGGGTTCGGTCAGGTTGCGAATTTCACGGTCGTCGGCAAGGATCTTGTGGATGATCTGCACCTTGCGCTCGCGCAGTTCGCCCGATAGTTGGGGCGGTTCGCCGTTCCTGAGAATCGTGACCTGATCGCTGCAGCGGTTCTCCAGGACGATCAAACGATCCCAGTCGCCACGGCGGGCGGCTGCCAGCATCTGATCGGTGATCGTTGCGACGTTTTCGTACACCTCGATTACATCTTGTTCATTCATCATTGATCAGGCTTTCATCAAACGTGGCATGGCGGAAGCGGCGGCCTCTTCGGCATACGCATCCACTACGGGTTCTTTGGCAGCTTGTGCCGAGGGCGAGATCTGGTCCCATGCGGTCTTGATTTCGCCCAGCAAATTTTGCACTTCTTCGATGATCTCCGGCTGGTTGTTCATGTTGGCAACCAGCAGGCGGTTGCTCATGTAGCCGTAGAGCGCATCGAGGTTCATTGCGATTTCGCCGCCGACAGATTTGTCGAGGCTGGCGCGCAAGCCGTTCTCGATAATCATGATGGCGCTGGACATCGCCTTGCCTTTTTCGGCGACATTGCCGTTCTTCATGTGCTGCAAGCCGTTGACCAAGGCAACCTGTGCGCCTTCGAACAGCATCACGATCAGCTGGTGCGGATCGGCTGCAACGACACCGGTCTCTACGCCGACTCTTGCGTATGCATTGGCGCCACTTTTCATAGTTCCGAACATGGATGCTCCTCTTTATTTGCTGCTTGAGCCGGAGTTGGCGGCGATTTGTGCCAACTGCTGCGTCAAAAAGCTTTGCGTCGATTGCAGACTCGCCACCGCAACGTCGAGCGCAGTGAACTGCGCCCTGTAATTTTGTTCGATCGTTGCCAAACGATCGTTCAATGCAGTCCTCTGGTCGTCGATCGACTTGATGCTGCTGTTGATGCTATCCGTATAGGTGGAAATCAGGCCGTTGCTGCCGACAAACGTGTCCATCAGCTTGTTCAAGCGGTCTGCATATCCTTGCGAAAAATCGATACGACCGCGGCTGCCGAGTGAACCGCCGGTGATTTCAATCTTCAGACCGGCAGCATCAGTGTTCGAGCCGGCGCTCAGGATCTGGCCTGAACCGGTGGCGGCAATGCCGCCAATGGTGCCGGCCACGTCCACGCCATCCGCACCGGAAGTTACACTGCCGAAGACGGTCGAAGCGGAAGTGCCGGTGCTCGATGAAACCGAAATTTTCGATACCGAGCCATAGCGATTTGAAAGTAGCTTCAGCGAGCCATTGCTGTCGATACTGGCGGATACCGATGCGCCGGCGCTCGTCATTTCCGACGAACCGTTGATCGCCGATTGCAGCATCGAAGCGAACTGCGCGGCGGTGTAGGTGCCGGCAGTGAGTTCGACGTTGGCGCTGACGCCGTCGACCTTCACGTCGAACGTCGTATTGGCGGCGATCGTGATCGGACCGGAATTCAGATTGACGTCGCCCAGCATGGTGGCTTGCGTCGCTAGCTGGGTGATGTTGACGTCGTAGCTGCCCGCCTTGGTGGCGGTGGTAGAACTGGTGAAGTTGATCAAGCTGTCGGTAGGCGTGCCGACGGTCGCGAACAGCCCGGCGATATCGTCCGGATTCGTACTCAGCACTTTATCGAGCTTGGTCGAATCGACCGTCATGGTGCCAGTCTTGTCGAAACCGACGCCGATTTGCGACAAGCTGATATTGCTGTTGCTCAAACCTGCCAGCGAAGAGAACAAGGTGTTGCGCACTTGATTCTGGATCGTCTGCACCGAGGATTCGCCGAACAACGCGGCACCTTGTCCCGCTTGGCCGGCGGTGGTCGAAGGCGTATAGGCGGTCAGCTGGTTCAGCGCCGTATTGAGGTCGTTGTAGGCTTTGGCAAAATTATTGACTGCCGTTTCAGTCGCGCTGGTATCGCGCGCAATCTGCAGGTTGGTCGAACCGGTGGTGCTGAC
>DATAHI010000231.1:0-18756 GCA_036263255.1 Oxalicibacterium sp.
GCTTCATGCGAATTGAAATCGCAGTACGGGCATTTCCTGACGCACCAGGGGAAGTGCACGTACAGCGAGAGCGGCGGCAGTGCCGTGAGATTCAGCGTGCCAGGCTTCAGGTAAGCGACAGCTGCGCGCGCGGGATCAGCGGGAGACGTCTGTCCGGCCAGCTTGATCGGAATCATTGCAGTTTCTCGGTCAACGCGCGCAACGCCTGGCCTCGATGGGAGAGGCGATTCTTCTCTTCCGCGCTAAGCTCCGCGGCGGTTTTGCCGAGCGAAGGAATCCAGAAATACGGGTCATAGCCGAAGCCACCCTGCCCGCGTGGCTGCGCGATCATTTCGCCGTCCCAGCGGCCATCGACAATTACGGGTTGCGGATCATCGGCATGCCGTACGAAGACCAGCACGCAATAGTAGTAGGCCGACTTATCGGCATGCGCCGAAAGATCGGCGATCAGCTTGTCATTGTTGCGCTGGTCGGACTTCGGCTCTCCGGCGTAACGCGCGGAATGCACGCCGGGTGCGCCGCCTAGCGCATTGACGCATACGCCGGAATCGTCGGCCAGTGCAGGCAAGCCAGTCAGCCGCGACGCGTGGCGGGCCTTGGCAATCGCGTTTTCGACAAAGGTCGGGTGCGGCTCTTCCGCTTCCGGCACAGCGAATTCTCCCTGCGCGTGCAGTTCAAAATCGAGCGGCGCCAGCAAGGCGCCGAATTCCTTCAGCTTGCCTGCGTTATTGGAGGCGAGAATCAGTTTGCGGGACATGAGATGAGACAGCAGACGTCTGGAAATAAAGCGCGATTGTAACGCTGCAGGCAAAACGCTTCTGCCATTCCTCCAATGCCGGACAGACGCGTCGGACGAAACAGGTTACGGTGCGATCTCCAGAACCTGCTTTTGCATCACGATCAGATCGCGAATACCGGCTTGTGCGAGGTCAAGCAGCTTGTTCATCGTCGTGCGATCAAAGGCCGCACCTTCCGCCGTGCCCTGAACTTCTATGAAGTGGCCGGTATCCGTCATGACGACGTTCATGTCGGTATCGCATTCCGAGTCTTCGGCGTAGTCCAAATCCAGCACCGGCATGCCTTGATAGACACCGACCGAAATCGCCGCAACGAAGTGCTTGAGTGGAATGCAGGGAACCAGGTTCTGCTCGCACAGCTTGGTGAACGCGTCATGCGCCGCGACCATCGTGCCGGTGATGGCAGCGGTACGCGTGCCGCCGTCTGCCTGGATCACATCGCAATCCAGGTGCAGCGTGCGTTCACCGAAGGCTTGCAGGTCAAAAGCTGCGCGCAGCGAACGGCCAATCAGGCGCTGAATCTCTTGGGTACGGCCGGATTGCTTGCCGCGCGCTGCTTCGCGATCCATGCGCGTGTGGGTCGAGCGTGGCAGCATTCCGTATTCCGCGGTGAGCCAGCCTTGGCCTTTCCCCTTCAGGAAGCCCGGTACGCGATCCTCGATGCTGGCGGTACAGATGACCTTGGTGTCGCCGCATTCGATCAATACCGAACCTTCAGCATGCTTGGTGTAACTGCGGGTGATTCTGATAGGACGCAGAACATCAGCGGCGCGGCCGCTGGGACGAAGAACAGACGACATGAGTTAATTCCTGGAAGTGATACGGGATGATTTGTCGAGCGCGTCGCGGATTTCCTCGATGGCCTTTTCGATTTCGGCATCGTTGTAATCCGAATGTTCCAGATCGACATGGCGCGGAGCCTGGATAGTGGTGGTGACGCTGCCGATCGGCAAGGTGTGGGTGACGATCGTGCTGTTGCCTTGCAGATTATCGCTGCTTTCCCACATCATCGCCAAGGCGGTGGCATTGTCTCCGGTCTTGCCCGCCATGCTGGTAGCAGTGGCAAGCATTTCAGGCACGGCACGTACGATGGTCGTGTTCTGCAGACGCTGCGCCAGTTCGTGATCTGGCAGCATGGACCACAGGCCGTCCGAGCACAGAAGCATGATGTCGCCGGCCTGCAGGCTCGCGCGGCGAGATATCTCGACAATCGGCATGTTGGGCGCGCCCAGGCAGTTGAACAACTTGTTACGATCCGGATGCGTGTCGCGCTCGGAAGGATCGACCTTCCCTTGCGCGATCAGCGTTTCAATCCTTGAATGGTCGCGCGTACGCGCCAAGATCTGGCCATTGCGCATCCAGTACAGGCGCGAATCACCGCAGTGCGCCCATATCGCATTGTTATGCTGGATCAAGCAAGCAACGATGGTGGTGCGCGGCGTTTCCGGCAGATTGTTGATGGCGCGATAGCGATGGATTTCGCGATGCGCGGCGACGAAGCTGTCTTCGAGAAAGCGCTCCGGTTTTTTCACGTACGGCGTTGCGCTTTCCTGGAACAGTGAGGCGATGGTCTGCATCGCAATCTGCGCCGCCATTTCTCCCATGATGTGTCCGCCCATACCGTCGGCCACCAGCAATAGCAGCGCATCGCGCGTGAAGCTGTAACCCATGCGGTCTTGGTTGTTCTTGCGACCGCCGATGTGGCTTTCTTGATATACGGAGAATCGCATAGCCTAGAAAAGGTTGGACTTCATTAACGGGTGTGTTCCTGAATCGTCGTCGCCACACTGGCGGGCTTCTTTCCCAGATTGGTGAAAAAAGCCTTACGCAACTTTCGCGCCACTTGCCGCAGCGGCTGACCTTCATCCTTCTCCGGCACTTCCTCGCGCAAGGCCTTCTGCAAGGCAAACACGCTCTGCGGCCTTTCCAGCGGATCGATCATCAACGCCCATCGGATAACCTTGATCAGTTCCCGTGAATACACGCCTTCCAGCTTGCTGAAGTGGCCGTCCATCTTGTCGTTGATCTTGCGCTGATCGGCCGGTTGCGGCGGCGCGCCAACCATGCAGGCGAACATCGAGGCGCCGATGCTGTAGATGTCGGTCCACGGGCCGAGATTGCCATTCTTCACGTACAGCTCCGGCGGCGCAAAGCCCGGTGTATACATCGGGTACAGCTTGGGAAGATCGGCTTTCAGCGTTTGCCGTGCAGCGCCAAAGTCCAGCAGGATCGGCGTACCGTCCACACGCAGATAAATGTTCGCGGGCTTCAAATCCAGGTGCAGCAACTTGTTCGTGTGTACTTCTCGCAGGCCGTTCATCACATGGCTGAACATCTTACGGATGAAACGTTCCGAGACCAATGGCTTCTCGCCCTTCTCGCGCCGACGCAGGATGTGATCCTGCAGCGAACGGCCCGACTCGTAGCCCATCACCATGTAGACAGTTTCGTTGGCACGGAAGAAATTGGTCACGCTGACGACGTTCGGATGCGAAATTTTCGCGAGCGCACGCCCTTCTTCGAAGAAGCACTTCAGGCCGATGCGAAAGATCGGCAGATTCTCCGGCGAAATGGCCGGCACCAGTTCGCCCGGTTGGCGCAGCGCCAGCGAACTAGGCAGATACTCCTTGATCGCCACGGCATTGCCATCTTCGTCATAGGCAAGATAGACAATACTGAACCCGCCGGATGCAATCTTCTTTACAATGCGGTATCCGGCGATTTCAAGCCCATCCGGCAGCGGTGCGTTGTTTTGCGCGGCCATGTGTCCCAGTGATATAGAAAGGCCGATCCGTTATTCCTGCGGAATGCGAATGACAGCCAGGTTTGCCTTTCTGCCGTCTTCTCAAGCGGCATTTCGTTGCTGATTGTGTGGACAAATCGCAGCTTTGTAAAGAGAAACAGGGAATTCATCTTGGCCATCAGCAGCATGACCGGCTATGCGGTCACCACACGCGAAACGCCTAATGGCACGCTCACCATCGAACTGAAAAGCGTCAACTCGCGTTTCCTCGATTTGCAATTTCGCATCAATGACGAACTGCGTGCATTAGAGCCCATGCTGCGGGAAGCCATCATGGCCCGTGTCGTGCGCGGCAAGGTCGAATGCCGCCTCAGCTTCGGTCGCAAGGCGGCGGCGAGCGGAACGCAGGCGCTGAACCTGAATGTATTGCAGACCCTGGAGCAGTTGCAAAGCCAGTTGCGTGCGCAGTTCGCCGATGCAGCGCCGATGACGGTCGATCAGCTGCTCCGCTATCCCGGCGTCATTGAAGAAGCAGAGCTGGGTCAAGAAAACCTGCAGGCGGAAGTCGCCGCAGCATTACAGACCGCGATGGACGCCTTCGCCGAAAGCCGCACGCGCGAAGGCGCTGCGCTGCAGACCATGCTGCTCTCGCGTATCGATGAAATGGAAGCGATCGTCGCGCGCATCACGCCGCTGATTCCCCAAGCCATTGCGCAATTTCAGCAAAAGTCGATCGAGCGCCTGCAGGAAGCGCTGGGGCTCGCGTTCGGCACTGCCGATACGGCTGCAGCAGGAAGCTTGACGCGCGAAGAAGCAATGGAACGCATCCGACAGGAAGTCACGCTCTACGGCATCCGTATCGACGTCGCGGAGGAACTGACGCGTCTGTCCGCGCATCTTGCCGAGACGCGCGCGATCCTAAAAAAAGGTGGACAAGTCGGCAAGCGTCTCGACTTCATGATGCAGGAACTCAATCGTGAAGCGAACACTCTGGGCTCGAAGGCTGCAGTAAAGGAACTGGCCGACGCCTCCATGGCGATGAAACTCTTGATCGAGCAGATGCGCGAACAGGTGCAGAACCTCGAATAATTTCCGTCAGGCAGCTACAATTCTTCCATTACACAGTCGGCTGCACTGCCGATTGTCATTCGTTCATTCTTTTCGAGGACACTGATGTCTGACTCCTCCCGCGCCGTTTCCGGCAGCCTGTTTCTGGTCGTTGCTCCGTCGGGTGCCGGCAAATCGAGCTTGGTCAACGCTCTGTTGCAACAGGAACCGGCGATCAAGCTGTCGATCTCCTACACCACACGCGCACCGCGGCCGGGCGAAGAACATGGGCGTGAATATTTCTTCACCTCGGTGGACGATTTCATGGCGCGTCGCGACGCCGGGGAGTTTCTGGAATGGGCTGAAGTCTTCGGCAATTACTACGGCACCTCGCGCCTGCAGATCGCCGACCAGATGGCAGCCGGCACCGATGTTCTTTTGGAAATCGACTGGCAAGGTGCGCAGCAAGTGAAGAAGCAGTTTCCGCACGCAGTCGGTGTCTTCATCCTCCCACCGTCGATCGCAGCGCTGGAAGAACGGCTGAAGAAACGCGGGCAGGACGAGCCGCACGTCATTACGCGCAGAATTCTGGCCGCTGGCGGCGAGATCGCGCACGCGCCAGAGTTCGAATATGTTATTATCAATCAAGAGTTTACAGTCGCCTTGTCGGAGCTGAGCGCGATCGTCAAAGCGGCCCGTTGCCGGTTCGCGCAGCAAATGACACGCAACGCTTCCCTTTTTGCCCAGCTGGGCATCCACGCCCACGCAAGCTGACTGCTTATTACCCGTTTTTCGAATTTTCAGGAGACCATCATGGCCCGTATCACCATTGAAGATTGCCTCAAAGAGATCCCGAATCGTTTTCAGCTGACGCTGTCTGCCACCTATCGCGCGCGCCAGCTACTGCAAGGCCATACGCCGAAGGTCGAAGCGAAGGACAAACCGACCGTCGTGGCGCTGCGTGAAATCGCAGCAGGCAAGGTGGGCATTGAAATGCTGAAAAAGGTCCCAAGCTGATTTAGCACTTCCCTACTACAGCGCGGCTGGACCAGTTATCAGGATGAGCCTGACCCCTACAGATACCAAACCATCCGCTACCCCAAAAACCCGGGCAGCTTCCGAGCGCTCGGGCGTCAAAAAAGCAGCATTGCCACCCACGCCGATTCCCGGCGTGGCTTCGGTTACCGAGCTCAACAACAAACTCGCCGAATACCTGACCGCTTCCGAACTGAAGAAGGTCAAGGAAGCCTATCGCTTTTCCGACGAAGCGCATCTGGGGCAGATGCGTATGTCCGGCGAGCCCTACATCTCGCATCCGATCGCCGTCGCGGAAATTTGCGCAGACTGGAAACTCGACGCGCAGGCCATCATGGCCGCGCTGCTGCACGACGTGATGGAAGATCAGGACGTCAAAAAAGAGGAATTGATCGAGCGCTTCGGCGCACCGGTTGCAACACTCGTTGACGGTCTTTCCAAGCTCGACAAGATCGAATTCCAGAGCCAGGTCGAAGCGCAGGCGGAGAACTTCCGCAAGATGCTGCTCGCGATGGCGCGCGACGTGCGCGTGATTCTCGTCAAACTCGCGGATCGCCTGCACAACATGCGGACGCTGGGATCGATGGCGCCGGAAAAGAAGCGCCGCATTGCACGCGAGACGATGGAAGTGTATGTGCCGATCGCGCACCGCCTCGGCCTGAACAATATTTATCGCGAGCTGCAGGACCTCGCCTTCTCACATCTGTACCCGCTGCGCTACCGTACGCTGTCGAAAGCGGTGAAAGCAGCCCGCGGCAACCGGCGCGAAGTGGTCAGCAAGATTCTCGATTCGGTCAACACAACGCTTGCCGCAACCGGCATTCCGGCGCAAGTCTATGGCCGCGAAAAAACGCTGTATGGCATCTACCGCAAGATGCGCACCAAGCATCTATCCTTTTCGCAAGTGCTGGACGTCTATGGCTTCCGTATTGTGGTCGACAGCTTCGCGAACTGCTACGTCGCGCTCGGCACGTTGCATGCGCTGTTCAAGCCGATGCCGGGCAAGTTCAAGGATTACATTGCCATTCCCAAGCTGAACGGCTACCAGTCGCTGCACACGACGCTGATCGGCCCCTATGGCACGCCTGTCGAATTCCAGATCCGCACACAAGAGATGCACCGCGTGGCGGAATCCGGCGTGGCCGCGCACTGGCTGTACAAGGATGACGAAGGCAGCCTGACCGATTTGCAGCAGCGTACGCATGCGTGGCTGCAATCGCTGCTTGATATTCAAAAGCAGACCGGCGACTCCGCCGAATTCCTGGAACATGTGAAGGTCGACCTATTTCCAGACTCGGTCTACGTGTTCACACCAAAATCCAAGATCATTGCACTGCCGCGCGGCGCCACGGCGCTCGACTTTGCCTACACGATTCACACCGATGTCGGTGACCAGACGATCGCGGTCAAGATCAACATGGAACAGGTGCCGCTACGCACCGAGCTGCGCAACGGCGACATCGTTGAAATCATCACGGCACCGACTTCACGTCCGAATCCAAATTGGCTGAGTTTCGTCCGAACCGGCAAGGCGCGCTCGGCGATTCGCCATCATCTGCGCACGATCAACCTCGCCGAATCGATCGAACTGGGACGCCGTCTTTTGACACAGGCGCTGCATGCGCTCAACGTGGATGTGCAGTTGCCCACGCTAGTGACCGAGCGTCTGCTGAACGAATCCAGTGCAAAGTCGCTGGACGAACTCTACGCCGACATCGGCGTCGGCAAGCGCATGGCGCCGCTGGTCGCAAGACATATTCTGAGCCTGATGGAAAGCGACATCAGCGAAGCGCAGGATGCGGCGGAAGCAGACAGCCCCCAGGTGCACAGCAAGATTGATCCCGTCATCATCTACGGCACGGAAGGCATTTCAGTGCAGCTCGCGCCCTGCTGTCACCCGATTCCAGGCGATGCAATCATTGGCCAAATGCGTGGCGACCAGGGATTGATGGTGCATACCATTGAATGCGAAACGGCGAAGCGCCAGCGTTCGAAGGAGCCTGAGCGCTGGATCGAAGTGATCTGGGGCTCCGATATCAGCCGTCGCTTCGATTGCCGCATCACATTGGTCGCGCGCAATGAAAAAGGCATTCTCGCCCGCATCGCTGCAGAGATTGGCGAATCGGATGCCAACATCTCCCATGTCCACATGGACGACGACAAGGATCAGTTGATGACGCATATGCACTTTACCGTGCAGGTCGAGGACCGCGTCCATCTGGCCCGGCTGATGCGCAACGTACGCCGCATCTCCGGCGTCACTCGCCTGGTGCGCGATCGCAGCCGCGAGTGATCTTCGGGTTTCAGTTCTCGCGCGGCGGCGGATAACTTACGTCCAGTATCGTCAATTCTTCAAGGCCGGCGGGTGTCTTTAGCACCACCGTATCGCCCTCCCGCGCCTTGGTCAGCGCGCGCGCGACTGGTGAAATCCAGCTGATCTTGCCGTTCAAAGGATCGATCTCGTCAATACCGAGAATCGTGACTGTCTGTTCCTCGCCATCCTGATTTTCGTAGCGAACGGTAGCGCCGAAAAAAACCTGATCGCTTCCGTGATGCACGGAGGGATCGACGACTTCCGCAAGATCGAGCCGCTTGGTCAGAAAGCGGATACGCCCGTCGATCTGACGCAGGCGCCGCTTGCCGTACAGATAATCGCCGTTCTCGGAACGGTCTCCGTTCGACGCTGCCCAGGAAACGACCTGCACGACTTCCGGGCGCTCGACGTCGATCAATTGCAGCAATTCGGCCTTCATGCGCGCATGTCCCTGCGGCGTCATGTAGTTTTTGGAACCGGCGGGAATCGGCGGAATGCTGCCTTCTTCTTCGTCGTCGTGTTGTGATGAGGAGGAATTCATGCCGCACATTGTAGCTTTGTGCGGCACGTGATCAAGTTGCGAGCTGCGTCTAGGCCCGCGAAATGTTGTTGCTCCATTCAAAGGCGGTGAGCTGCAAGGCGTACAGGTCTTCAATGCCCAGCCCCAGCTTTTTGAGCGTAGGAACCAGCAACGCGCCGGTCTGCTCGATGCGTTCGATGTATTCGGCCAGCTTCAGCGTGTCGCCATAGAAGCCGCTTCGGTGGAGCAAAGCACTGCTAACCTCTTCCACTACCGATACCTGATCCAGAATTTGCTGCATCGACTGGCCGAACAAGGTATCCATTAGCGACATGATCCCGACGGTGAACGCAGTATCCGCCATCGCGCGATTGCCCGGGTGCAGCTTTTCGGTGATCAGTTCGAGCAGTTTGCCGCGTGTCGCAGCGAGTTGCAGCAATGGGGAGTTGAACTGGCTTCCCTTGCTGTGTTCGGCATAGAGAATGATCTGCAGCCAGCGCTGCAGTTGCCGGCGGCCGAGCACCGTCAAGGCTTGGCCGAGCGAATCGATGCGGTGCGTTACCCCCAGGCCCGGCGTATTGACCAGTCGCAGCAGTGTCAGGACCAGCGAGGCATCCTTCTTGATGCTCTGTTCGATCTGATTGTTTTCAGCGTCGTTGACGATCAGGGTCAGCAAATCCATGATCACCATTTGCGAGGGCGACAGCTTCTTGCCGCTCAGGACGACAGGCCTCGCGAAGTAGTAGCCCTGGAAATAATCGAAGCCCAGCTCCATGCAATCGCGGAACTGGTCGATCGTTTCCACTTTTTCCGCGAGCAGCATCTTTTGCTGCGCCTTGAAGTGCCGCGCCAGGCTCGCAAGCTGCGGCTTGTCCATGCCTGTGATGTCGATCTTGATGATTTTTACCAACGGCAGCAGCGGCCGCAATTCCTCGGCCTGCGAAATGACATCGTCAAGCGCGAACGTGAAACCCTGCTTGTGTAATTCGGTGACGCGCGCAACCAACCCGGATGTCACTTGCACCGTTTCGAGTATTTCCAGCACGACCTTGTCGCTCGGCAGAAAATTGACGAAATCGCACATCAGCACGGCTGCATCGACGTTGAAAAATCCCAGCGCGTTGCCAATGACATTGTCGATGCCAAGTTCGGACGCATGCGCGATGACAGAAGCCGTCGCCGACAAATCGTCGACCACGTTTGCCGGCCCGTTCGACGCGCGGCGAAACAGCAGTTCGTATGCGACCAAATTTTGAGCGCCGCACAGGATGGGTTGCCGCGCAAGGAAAAATTCCTTCACGCGTGGATAATCGTCAGGCAGATGCTGACTCAAATCGGTAATCATCAAGATCGTTCACCTCTATAACGCAAGAACTTCTGCTCTCGCTTTTTATTTTCAACCTTGAGACCCTTGGCTCATGCCCTTACGTGCACAAGAAGGCAAACCCGGTGCGTAATTCAAACCAGTATCACGTTTGCCGACTCATTATTCCGCCAATATTTCCTTCTGACAAGATATGTGACATACCGCAATTTCGTTTGCCCGCAACGTGTCGCTAGCTCGCGCATCTGGCACTGCGGGCCGGCGCTCCCTGCCCGGTTTGCAAAGTAAAGCCGGCACCGTCGTCGGTGCCCAACACATCCACTAGGTAAGGCATCACCGTACGCAAGCTCGCTTCAAGCGTCCACGGCGGATTGATGACGAACATGCCGCTGCTGTGCAAGCCGAAACCGTCGGGAGATGGCGTCGATACGGATAGCGTGACATTGAGCCAGTCGCCAGCCGGCAACTGCTTCAGTTTCTCGGGCAGCTGACGCGATTCCATCCGTTGCAGCGCCGGATACCAGACGGCGTAGGTGCCGGTGGCAAAACGCTTCAGCGCATCGGCCAGCGCCGTCACCACGCTGCGGTAATCGCTCTTGTCTTCGTAGGGGGGATCAATCAATACCAGGCCACGGCGCGAAGGCGGCGGTAGCAAGGCCTTCATGCCTTCGAAGCCGTTGGCCCGCTCGATGATCACCCGCTTGCCGCGCGCCTTCGGCCGCTGGCCCTGCTCGGCTGCGTGCTGTTCCAGCTTACGGAAATTGTCTGCCAAAAGTTTGCTGTCGGCCGGATGCAGTTCAAACAGCCGCAGCCTGTCTTCATCCCGCATCACGCGATCGGCGCAGTAAGGCGAGCCCGGGTAGTAACGCATCTTGCCGCTCGGGTTGAGCGACTTGACGAGTGCGACGTAATCCGCCACCGGCTCCGGCATGTCGTTGCGATCCCACAACCTTGCGATGCCGCTTTCGAACTCGGCATTCTTGCTCGCGTAATCGCTATCCAGCGCATAGACGCCGGCGCCGGAATGCGTGTCGATGTAGGTGTAGGGACTGTCTTTCTGTCCCAGATATTTCAATACCTGGATGGTGACGAGATGCTTGAGTACGTCGGCGTGATTGCCTGCGTGGAAAGCATGGCGGTAACTCAGCATAAAAGGCGATCTTGCAAGATGAATGGCATTGCCCGGAGGGCAATCGCACCACGAATTCTGTTGTGCGCCATTCTAGCAAGTTCGCGTGAAGAGACGATGAAGAAAAGACCCGTAAAGGTTAAACATTGTCATCAAATGTCCATCCCCACGAAAAAAGGCGGCCGTCATGCCGCGGCCGCCTTTTTCCTGTTGCCCGCGTCAGGCGCGTGCCAGCTCTTCTCTGAGCCCGTGCGCCGCCTGCACCATACTCGCCAATGCAGCGCAGGTTTCGTTCCAGCCACGCGTCTTCAGGCCGCAATCCGGGTTGACCCACAAGCGCGCGTCGGGGATGACGGCACGCGCCTTCTGCAGCAGGCGTTGCATCTCTTCCATCTTCGGCACGCGCGGCGAATGGATATCGTAGACGCCGGGCCCGATGTCGTTCGGATACGAAAATTCGCCAAAACCGTCCAGCAGTTCCATATCCGAACGCGAGGTCTCGATCGTGATGACATCGGCATCCATGGCCGCGATCCACGGCAGGATGTCGTTGAATTCGGAATAGCACATATGCGTATGAATCTGCGTCTCGTCCTGCACGCCGGATGCGCTCAGGCGGAAGGCCTTCACTGCCCAGTCGAGATAGTGCGGCCAGTCGGCCGCCTTCAACGGCAAGCCTTCGCGGAAAGCCGGCTCGTCGATCTGGATCATGCCGATGCCGGCTTTTTCGAGATCGAGCACCTCGTCGCGCAAGGCAAGCGCGATCTGCATCGCCGTCGTTTCGCGCGGCTGATCATCTCGCACGAAAGACCACTGCAGCATCGTGACCGGCCCGGTCAGCATGCCTTTCATCGGCTTCTCGGTCAGGCTCTGCGCGAATGCACTCCATCCGACCGTCATCGCTTCCGGACGATAGACGTCGCCGTAGATGAACGGCGGCTTCACGCAGCGCGAACCATAGCTCTGTACCCAGCCGTTCGCCGTGAAGCCGTAACCCCACAGCTGTTCGCCGAAGTATTCGACCATGTCATTGCGTTCTGGCTCGCCGTGCACCAGCACGTCGAGCCCCAACTCTTCCTGCTTCTGGACGACGTGGCGAATCTCGTCGCGCATGCGGTTCAGGTAGTCCAGGTGCGGCAGTTCGCCACGCTTGTATTGGGCACGTGCCTGGCGAATATCCTGCGTTTGCGGAAAGGAACCGATGGTCGTGGTCGGGAAGGCGGGCAGCTGATATTTCGCCTGTTGCTTGCCGATGCGCTGACTGAACGGCGTAGCGCGCGTCGCGGGAATTGTGGACAGATTGCGCATGCGTTGTTGCACCAGCGGATTGTGGATGCGCGGCGACGTCTGGCGAGCGGCAACGGCGATCGCGGCGGCGGCAAACTGCTGTGCGACTGCGTCTTTCTCGCCATTCAATGCGCGTTTCAATGCAGCGATTTCCGTCAATTTTTGTGCGGCAAACGATAGCCAGCTTTTCACTTCGACATCGAGCTTGTCTTCCCACGCGAGATCCACCGGAACGTGCAGCAGCGAGCAGCTGGAAGCGATCCATAAGCGGTCACCGAGGGCACCATGCAAATCCTGTAGTCCGTCCAGAATCCGATCGAGGTCCGAACGCCAGATATTGCGGCCATCCACCACGCCGACGGACAACACGCGATCCGCTGGCCACCCTGCAACGAAGGTTTCCAATTGTCCGGCGCCCCGCACCAGATCGAGATGCAGGCCCGCCACCGGCAAACTGCGCAGCAGATCGCGATGCTTGCCGACCTGATCGAAATAGGTAGCCAGCAGCAATGACGGTGCCGAAGCAGAAAGGCTCGCGTAGCTGCGTTCGAAAGCATCGAGCCAAGGCTTTTCCAGCTCTAGGGCAAGGATCGGTTCGTCGATCTGCACCCATGCCACCCCGGCATCGCGCAAACGTGCGAGTACACGGTGATAGCCTTCCAGCACGCTCGGCAACAACGCCAGCTTGTCTTGCAAGCCGGATTTCAACTTGCCGAGATAGAGCAAGGTCAGCGGACCGACCAAGGTTACCTTCGCGCCATGTCCGAGGGCGTTCGCTTCCGCCAGTTCGTCGAACAGCCAATCGACACCTCCATCAAAACGGACGTCCGCAGTCCACTCCGGCACAAGGTAGTGATAATTCGTGTCGAACCATTTCGTCATCTCCATGGCGAAGTGGTCGGCATTGCCGCGCGCCAGCGTGAAATAGTCGTTCAGCGTCAGCTGTTTTGGATTGATGCCGAAGCGGGTCGGGATTGCGCCCAGCAAGGCCAGCGTATTGAGCACATGGTCGTACCAAGCGAAATCGCCAACCGAGACGAAGTCCAGCCCTGCCTCCTGCTGCAGCGCCCAGTGCCGCCGGCGCAACTCTGCGCCGGTACGTTTCAATTCTTCCGCCTGCGTTTCGCCGCGCCAGAAGGACTCGACTGCAAACTTCAATTCACGTTGCGCACCAATGCGCGGGAAACCCAGGATGTGTGCTTTTGCCATGCCAGCTGCTCCGATCAATATTCGAGGCTTGCATGGTGCCCGTGCGACGTCTATGATTCAAACGATAAATATTAAGAATCAACTTGAATTTAACTAATAATGCAATCGATACTGGAACTGCGGCATCTGAAAACGCTGCTTGCACTGCGCGAAGCCGGCAATCTGCTGCGAGCGGCATCGCTGCTTAACGTTACGCAGTCGGCGCTGTCACACCAGATCAAGCAACTGGAGGATCATCACGGCACTGCGCTGTTCGAGCGCAAATCGGTGCCCGTGCGTTTCACGCCGGCCGGCGAACGCTTGCTGCAGCTCGCCGACAGCGTGCTGCCCCAGGTGGCGGAAGCGGAGCGCGATCTGGTACGGCTGGCGCAAGGAACCGCCGGGCAACTGCGCATTGCAGTCGAATGCCACACCTGCTTCGACTGGCTGATGCCGGCAATGGATATTTTTCGCAGCCGTTGGCCGGAGGTGGAGCTCGATATCGTGTCCGGCTTTCAGGCGGATCCGGTCGGGCTGCTGTATGAGCACCGCGCCGACGTCGCCATCGTGTCGGACATGGATCCACAGGAAACCGTCGATTACCATCCCTTGTTCCGTTTCGAGATCGTCGCGCTGCTCGCCAATGATCACCCCCTCGCGAAGAAGGAGTACCTCACGGCAAAGGATTTTGCGCACGATACGCTGATCGCCTATCCGGTACCCGACGACATGCTAGACGTCGTACGCCAGGTCTTGAAGCCAGCCGGTGTGCAGCCACCTCGCCGCACGACCGAACTGACGGTGGCCATGCTGCAGCTGGTCGCCAGCCGGCGCGGCATTGCGACATTGCCGGTATGGGCCGCGCAGAATTATCTGAACCGGAACTACGTCACTGCGAGACGTATCACAAAGAACGGTCTGACCGGACGCCTGTATGCAGCCTGCCTGCCGGAGACATCGTCCAAACCTTATCTAAGCGATTTCGTGACGATGACGCGCGAAAGCTGCTATCTGAACCTGAACAGCGTGGAACTGCTGTAGCGCGATCCGCAAGGGGGACGTCTGATGCACGAGCCAGCAAACGAACAGGAACCGGCATCGTTCCCCGCCTTCGCTGAAATACTGCGGGAGCCGCGTTCAGCTACGCGCGAAGCCATCTCGCACGCAACGCGGCGAGACGAACGCCGCGCAGTCCGCGCATTGCTGGCTGAAGCAAAGACCGGCATCTTCACGCACACGGAGACACGCGAGCTCGCACGCCGCTTGACTGAAGCAATGCGCGCCGAGCGCGGCCGTGCGTCCGGCGTCGACGCACTGATGCATGAGTTCTCGCTGTCGTCCGAAGAAGGCATCGCGCTGATGTGCCTGGCTGAGGCGCTGCTGCGCATTCCAGACCGCGACACGGTGGATCGCCTGATCGCCGACAAGCTTGCGCATGGCGACTGGCAACGCCACCTCGGTGCCTCACCCTCTCCTTTCGTCAATGCCGCTGCGTGGGGCCTCGCCGTGACCGGCAAGCTCGTCAGCGAACCTGATGAAGAGGGGTTGCGCGCTGCCGCCATGCGCCTGCTTGCCCGAGGCGGCGAACCCTTGATCCGCAAGGGCATGGACTTTGCGATGCGACTGCTTGGCAGGCAATTCGTCGCGGGCCGCGACATCGAGGAAGCACTGGAACGCGGACGCGAACGCGAGGTGCGCGGTTACCGCCATTCGTATGACATGCTGGGCGAAGCCGCACTGACCGCCGACGATGCCGAACGCTATTTCCAATCCTATGCCGATGCAATTCATGCCATCGGTATCGAAAGCAAGAAGCGCGGCATCCGCAACGGCCCCGGCATTTCCGTCAAGCTCTCCGCATTGCATCCGCGCTATGTGCGTGCACAGCGCGATCGCGTGCTGCTCGAATTGCTGCCGCGCCTGAAGCAATTGGTGTTGCTCGCCAAACGCTACGATATCGGCCTGAATATCGATGCCGAGGAAGCAGACCGTCTCGAACTGTCGCTGGATTTGCTCGACGCGCTGGCTGGCGATCCAGACTTGGCCGGCTTCGATGGCCTGGGCTTCGTCGTGCAGGCATACCAAAAGCGCTGCCCCTTCGTGATCGACCATCTTGCCGATCTCGCGCGGCGCAATGGCCGCCGATTCATGGTACGTCTGGTCAAGGGCGCTTATTGGGATGGCGAAATCAAGCGGGCGCAGGTTGAGGGCCTGGACGGCTACCCAGTCTACACGCGCAAGAGCCACACCGATCTTTCATATCAGGTTTGCGCGCAGCGATTACTTGCGGCAGCCGATGTGCTCTACCCGCAATTCGCCACTCACAATGCGCTGACCCTGGCCGCAGTCGTCACGACTGCACGGGAAATGGGTGTCAACGACTATGAATTCCAATGTCTGCACGGCATGGGAGAGAGTCTGTACGACCAGATCGTCGGTCCGGACGGTCTCGATATTCCCTGCCGCATCTATGCACCGGTCGGTTCGCACGAAACGCTGCTCGCCTACCTGGTGCGCCGCCTGCTCGAAAACGGCGCCAACTCGTCTTTCGTCAATCAGTTGGTCGATCCTGCCATTCCGGTCGATACGCTGCTGCACGATCCGCTCGCATTGGCTGCTGCCGCCGACGGCGCACCGCATCCCGAAATCCCGCTACCGGCAGCCTTGTACGAACCCGAACGCCGCAACGCGGCCGGTTACGACCTAGGTGATGAAAACTGCCTGCGCGCAGTGGCACAGGAACTGTCCCGCTTTGATCGCCATCAGTGGCACGCTCACTCTCTGCATACGAGCGATCGGCAGCTACCACCTGCGCCACTTGCACGGCTTGCAAAACGCAATCCGGCACGGCATGCGGACGTCGTCGGCTTCGTCCACGAAGCGAATACGCAGCAGGTGCAAGAAGCGCTGAATCTCGCCGCTACTGCGAATCAGTGGCAGCAAACGTCGACAACGAAACGCGCTGCGATCCTTTGCCGCGCTGCGGATCTACTGGAAGACAACGCCGCGGAACTGATCGCGATCGCCATGCGCGAAGCAGGCAAGACGCTGTCAAACGCCATTGGCGAACTACGCGAAGCAGTCGATTTCCTGCGCTATTACGCGGCAGCGATTCCGGTCGATGGCATTGCACTTGGTCCGGTCGTTTGCATCAGTCCGTGGAATTTTCCGCTGTCCATCTTCGTCGGCCAGGTCGGCGCCGCACTCGCCGCCGGCAACGCAGTACTCGCAAAACCAGCGGAGCAAACGCCACTGATCGCCTGCCGCGCCGCGCAATTGCTGCATGAGGCCGGCGTGCCGCGCGACGCACTGTTTTTCCTGCCTGGCCCCGGTGAAACCGTCGGCGCGCAACTGGTGGCCGATGCACGCGTGCGCGGCGTGGTTTTCACCGGATCCACCGAGGTCGCCCGGCAGATCGATCGCACACTCACTAGGCGCGCGATCGCGGAAGGCAAAGAGATTGCGCTGATCGCTGAAACCGGCGGTCAGAACGCGATGCTTGTCGATTCATCCGCGCTGACCGAACAAGTGGTGCGAGACGCGATCACCTCTGCCTTCGACAGCGCCGGACAACGCTGCTCCACCCTGCGCGTACTGTGCCTGCAGGAAGAAATTGCCGATCGCACGCTGGAGATGCTGCACGGTGCACTGCACGAACTGCAGATCGGGTGGCCGGATCGCATTTCGACCGATGTTGGCCCCGTCATTGATCACGAGGCACAGCAGCGTCTGCAGGCATACATCGAGCAGGCAAGGCATACCGGCCGCCAGCTCGCTCAGCTCCCCCTCCCTTCTTCATGCTCGGGCGGCAGTTTCGTCGCGCCTGTCATCATCGAGATCGACCGCATCGCTGATCTCGACGGCGAAGTCTTTGGCCCGGTACTGCATGTGCTGCGCTATCGTCGAGAACAATTGCCGCAACTGATTGAAGCCATCAACGCTACCGGTTATGGCTTGACGCTGGGCGTCCATACACGCATCGACAACACCGTGCGCTTCATCGCCGAACGTGCGCGCATGGGCAACGTCTACGTCAACCGCAACATGATCGGCGCTGTAGTCGGCGTGCAACCGTTCGGCGGTGAAGGCCTCTCCGGCACCGGACCGAAGGCCGGCGGTCCGCTCTATCTGAGGCGCTTGCAAAGCGAGTGTCCGGCTACCGTTTCTGCTGCCTTATCCATGCCCGATGCGTCGCCGCCTCCGGCATGGACGTCGTTCAATCAATGGAGTACCAGGTATGATGCCGCGCTGGCGGCCCTTTGCCGTCAATACGAATGCGACAGCCTGTACGGCAAGGAATGCAGCTTGCACGGGCCGACCGGCGAATCGAATGTGCTGCGCTTCATCGAACGCGGCGCAGTATTGTGTGCCGCGAACGATACAGCAAGCCTGCTGAACCAGTTGGCTGCTGTGCTGGCAACGGGAAATGTCGCGGTTCTCGCATCATCCACGGCCACGCTGCTGCCATCCGATTTACCGGCAGAAGTAAATCGGATCATCCAGTGCGTGGGGATGGCAAACGAATGCCGCGAACTGGCGCTTGTGCTGTACGACCAGGCCAACATCGCCGTTCTGAACGAAATCCTTGAACGTGATGGTCCTGTGGTACCGACGATCTGCACAAGCGCCGAGATGGTGATTCCGTTATGGCGTCTGGTCATCGAAAAAACGATATGCATCAATACGGCAGCAGCCGGAGGCAATACAAGCTTGATCGCAATGTCACCCTGAAGATCACAAGAAAAAAGCTCTTCCCGCGTCAGCAGGGAGAGCTTTAGCGCTCGCGCAGAAGCAACAATGGTTTATGCGGCTTTCGAAAACGCCAGCTCGCCGTTCTCCACACTCACCACAATCACATTCTTCGGTCCGAACCTGCCTTCGAGAATGGCCTTCGACAGCGGATTCTCGATCTGCTGCTGGATCGCACGCTTCAGTGGGCGCGCACCATAGACCGGATCGAAGCCCGCTTCCGCGATCTTCTGCAAAGCCTGATCGCTGACCTGCAATTCCATATCCATGCGCGCCAGGCGTTGCTCGATCACATGCAGCTGGATCTTTGCGATCGCGCCGATGTTCTTCTCGTCGAGCGCATGGAACACGACGATCTCGTCGATACGGTTGATGAATTCCGGCCGGAAATGCGATTGCACCTCCGCCATCACTGCCATCCGCACCAGTGCAGGATCGCTGCCTTCCATCGACTGAATCTTGTGCGAGCCGAGGTTGGATGTCATCACGATCACCGTGTTCTTGAAGTCCACCGTGCGGCCTTGCCCATCGGTCATGCGACCGTCGTCCAGCACCTGCAGCAGCACGTTGAACACATCCGGATGCGCCTTCTCGATTTCGTCGAGCAGGATCACGCTGTACGG
>DATAHI010000232.1:0-14617 GCA_036263255.1 Oxalicibacterium sp.
GCGTGCAGCCAGTTGGTCATCGGCTGCAGCGTGAACCACAACACGACGGCCCAGACCACGACTGACAACACAAAAGGCAAGGCCGTCAGCATCAGCATCCGGAAACGCAATTGCGACATGAGCGCACGGCCGAATGCGGCAACGATAGTACGCATAGATCCTCTATGAATGCGCCGCTATGCAAGCGCCTCTGCAAAAAAGCGGCACGCGCGCCGCAAGCAAACATGCCTCGATTTTACAGCGCACCCGCGCTGTCCTGCCGACGGCAGCTGATACAATCGCCGCATACATTCTTTTAAACTTTCAAAGGATCAACATGGCAAGCACTACCACTTCTTCTGGCCTGCAATACGAAGACAAGGTCGTCGGCGACGGAGCGGAAGCGGCCGCGGGCAACTACGTGACCGTGCACTACACCGGCTGGCTACAGAACCCGGATGGCAGCACCGGACAGAAATTCGATTCGAGCAAGGACCGCAACGACCCGTTCGCCTTCCCGCTCGGCGCCGGCCATGTCATCAAGGGTTGGGATGAAGGCGTGCAAGGCATGAAGGTCGGCGGTACACGCGTGCTGACGATTCCTGCTTCGCTCGGCTATGGCGCGCGCGGCGCCGGCGGCGTGATCCCGCCGAACGCAACGCTGATCTTCGAAGTCGAACTGCTCGGCGTATAAGTAAACCGCCAGCAAACCGGTTCCCGCAAAAAAAAGCCTCGCAATGCGAGGCTTTTTTATTTTCCGTTCACCGCAAGTTCATGCCGCGCCAAAGGTCTTGCCGATATGCCGGCGAATTTTGTCTTCGATCATCCCGGCAAAGCTCTTGAAGAAACCGCTCAATTCGATTGCCAGGTGCACCTGCTGCGGCTGCAGCGCCAATTGACCTTCCAACCCTGCACGTCCGAAATGGAGTACGTCGCCTTCCCAGCGCGTCTGCATTTCGTATTCCTCGGCCATGCGGCTGGCCACTTGCTGTGCGGCGTCGCGCGCCTGTTGCGGTGACAATGCGTGCGCTTGTGTCATCTCGATGTCTGCCATGTTGGCCTTCAATTCAGTACGGCGGGGTTGATCAGATTCGGCGGCTGCCGGCCACCCAATGCCGCGATCAGGTTGTCCGACGCGCATTCGGCCATCGCGCGCCGCGTCTTTTCCGAAGCGCTACCGATGTGCGGCGTCAGCACCACGTTGGGCAATGTGAGGAAATCCGGATGCAGTGCCGGCTCGTTCTCGAATACGTCCAGACCGGCGGATGCAAGGCGGCCCTCGCGCAATGCAGCAATCAGCGCGACGTCGTCCACGATGCCGCCGCGCGCGATGTTGACCAGCGTCGCGCTCGGCTTCATCAGCGCCAGTTCCGCGGCGCCGACCGCGTGATGCGTGTCGGCGGAATACGGCAGCATCAGCACTAGATGATCGGCGTCGCGCAGCAGCTCTTCCTTGCTGACGTAGCGCGCATGGTTCGCATGCGCTTCCTGCTCGGGCGTCAGCCGACTGCGGTTGTAATAGATGACCTGCATGTCGAAACCCATCGAGCGGCGCGCAATAGCCTGACCGATGCGACCCATGCCCAGAATGCCGAGCGTGGAGCCGTGCACTTCCGCGCCAAGAAACTGGTCGAAACGCCAGTTCTTCCAATGACCTTCGCGCAGCCAGCGCTCGGATTCGGAAACGCGGCGCGCGCTCGCCATCAGCAGCGTCCATGCATGATCGGCGGTGGTTTCGTTCAGCACATCGGGTGTGTTGGTCACGATGACGCCGGCGCGCGTTGCCGCCGCCACGTCGATATTGTTGTAGCCGACCGCCACATTGCAAATCGCTTTTAATTGCGGGTTCGCCGCAACAAGCTCGGCCGTCACGCGCTCGCTGCTGGTGACGACCACGCCGGTCTTGTCGCGCATGCGTTCGCGCAACTCTTCGGCGGAATAGATGCGGTCCTGCTGATTGGACTCCACATCGAAGTACTGCTCCAGCCGCGCCAGCGTTTCGGGAAAGGTGGCGCGTGCCACCAGAATCTTCGGTTTCATCGCGTGTGGCATCCGGGGAAAAGAACGGAAAGGCAGTCATTCTAGCGCAGGCGCGGACCTGCAATCGGCGTGCGTTGGACGCAGTCGGCCGCCCGCCGTACCGGCTTTTATGGCATTTGCTTATGCGCAAACGGTATAAGCCCGGTTTGTGGGAAAGGTCGAATTCGCTTAAAATACGAGGCTTTTCCGCCGCCGCAAAAGGCTTTCTGCACAAGGCTTTGCGTGCAATTGGCAGGCAATATCTCATTATTTAGGACTGGCAATGACTCACGTAGTAACCGACTCCTGCATCCAATGCCGCTATACGGATTGCGTGGACGTATGCCCGGTGGATTGTTTCCGCGAAGGCCCGAATTTCCTGGCGATCGATCCGGACGAGTGCATTGACTGCGCGGTGTGCGTGGCCGAATGCCCGGTCAACGCGATTTACGCAGAAGAAGACGTGCCGGCCGATCAGCAGCATTTCATTCCGCTGAACGCCGAACTGGCGCGCGACTGGCCTTCGATTACGAAGACCAAGGCTGCGCTGCCGGAAGCGGAAGAATGGAAAGACAAGACCAACAAGCTGCCGCATTTGCAGCGTTGATTCCGGCCTTTTCGCAAAAGCCCCTGCGTTGCCAGGGGCTTTTTCATTTCCGCTTCACCGAACAACCCGCGTTGGCGTACGCCAGCGATGTGAACGATAATTCGGTTTTCCGTCCAATCCGCCAACCGTGACCTCTTCCGCACCGCCTACTCTTGCTGACCAGCTCGAGGATCTGCTGCCGCAGACGCAATGCACAAAGTGCGGCTATCCGGCCTGCCGTCCGTATGCGGAAGCGATCGCCGAAGGCCGCGCCAACTACAATCAGTGTCCGCCCGGCGGCATTGAAGGCGTCGCACGGCTTGCCAAACTGCTCGGCAAGCCGGTCATCCCGATCAATCCTGTGAATGGCGTCGAGCGCCCGCGTCCACTCGCGGTGATCGACGAACCGATCTGCATCGGCTGCACGCTGTGCATGCAAGCCTGCCCGGTCGACGCGATCGTCGGCGCCGCCAAGCAGATGCATACCGTGGTCGCAGAGTTGTGCACCGGCTGCGATTTGTGCGTCGCGCCCTGCCCGGTCGATTGCATCGCGATGGTCGAAGTCACTCCAGGCAAAACCGGCTGGGATGCCTGGTCGCAGGAACAAGCAGATGCGGCGCGCGAACGCCACGACTTCCGTGCTTTCCGCCTCAAGCGCGAGAAGGAGGAAAACGATGCGCGTCTCGCCGCCAAAGCGGCCGCCAAGCTCGCCGCGCTGCAGGGTGAAACAGTGTCGGAAGAAGAAAAGGCCGAACAGGCACGCAAGAAAGCCATCATTCAGGCCGCGATCGAACGCGCGCGGCTGAAGAAGGAACAAGCGGAGAAAGACAAGGACAAGCAATGAACGCTGAAAAGCGTCGCAAGATTTTCGAACGGCTGCGCGTCGCCAATCCTCACCCGACCACCGAACTCGAATACCAGACGCCTTTCCAACTGCTGATCGCCGTGCTGCTGTCGGCGCAGGCAACGGACGTCGGTGTCAACAAAGCGACACGCAAGCTGTACCCGATCGCCGGCACGCCGGAAAAGATTCTCGCGTTGGGTGTAGAGGGCCTGACGCCCTACATACAGACTATCGGCCTGTATCGCACCAAGGCCAAGAATGTGATCGAGACCTGCCGCATCCTGCTGGAAAAGCATCACGGCGAAGTGCCCCGCACGCGCGAAGAACTGGAAGCGCTACCTGGCGTCGGCCGCAAGACGGCAAATGTCGTGCTCAATACGGCCTTCGGCGAACCGACGATCGCGGTCGACACGCATATCTTCCGCGTTTCCAACCGTACTGGCTTGGCTCCCGGCAAGAATGTCGACATCGTCGAGCAGAAGTTGCTGAAGTTCACGCCGGACGAATTCAAGCAGGACGCCCACCACTGGCTGATCCTGCACGGCCGCTACACCTGCATCGCGCGCACGCCGAAATGCTGGAACTGCGTGATCGCCGACCTGTGCGAATACAGGCACAAGACGCCGTTGCCTGAAAAGGGTGTGTGACGTCTTTCCTGCCGCGTCGTCAATTCACTGCCCGAATACAAACATTTACAACACGATCGCGCATGACGCTTCAAACGTCAGGCGACGCAGACGCGGCTTCATTTTTTCGTGATCGCCGTAACCGATACTGCAGATGAAGTTGGCTTTCACCTGCGTACCGACAAAGAATGTTTCATCGACCTTGGCCGCATCGAAGCCCGACATCGGGCCGCAATCCAGACCGACCGCACGCGCGGCCATGATGAAATAACCGCCCTGCAACGAGGAATTGCGCAAGGCGATTTCCGGAATCTTGTCTTCGTTTTTCGCGAACCACGCCTGCGTATCGCCATGCGGATACAACTGCTGCAGCTTGCGTGGAAACGCCATGTCCATGCCGATGATCGCCGTGATCGGCGCGCTCAATACTTTCTCCTTGTTGCCCTCGTCCATGCATTCGGCCAGACGCGCCTTGGCTTCCGGTGACTTGATGAAAGCAATGCGCGTGGGCTGACAGTTCGCAGCGGTTGGGCCCCACTTCATGAGGTCATAAATTTCGCGCAGCTGACCATTGGTGATCGGCTTGTCAAGCCAGGCGCGATGGGTGCGTGCTTGAATGAATAAGGTGTCGAGGGCGTGCTGGTCGAGCATGGCGGTTCCGTTTCGAGAGAGCGGGCAGCCGCGATCGCGGTTGCATGTTGAACGAGATGCGTATGGTAGCGGGAAACCGCAACGCCCGCCCAAGAGCGACCCGGGCGCGAGCCACGTACAATATCGGCTGCAGCACACCTTTTGATGCCGCAATGGATGCACGATGTTCACACCTTCCCAACACGACGTACGACGCTTCTTCTGCGAAACCTTCCGCAAGCAGCGCAACAATGAAATCCTGACGCCCATGGAGGCCATCGCGCGCGACTGGATCATGCAGCATCCGGAATATGCCGATGAGCTGCGCGATGTGGAAAGCGCGCTCGCAGCTGACTATTCGGTCGAATCAGGCAAGGCCAATCCCTTTCTGCATCTCTCCATGCACCTGTCGATCGCGGAACAGATTTCGATCGACCAGCCGCCCGGTATTCGCGCCGCATATCACGCGCTGGCGCAGCGCCTGGGCGAACATGAGGCGCATCACCAGGTGATGGAATGCCTGGGCGAAATGATCTGGACTTCGCAGCGGAACAATACGCCGCCGGACGGCGCGGCCTACATCGAGTGCGTGAAGCGCCGCGCCAGTTAGGCAACCGCAAATAAAAAAGCCGCGGCATGCCGCGGCTTTTTTCATGAAGGCCGAAGCCTACTTGCGAATCACCAGCGAGCCCGGCAGGCTGTGCAGGTAGGCTGCAATATTCTGGATGTCGGCATCCGACAATTGCTTGGCCAGCGGCCCCATGATCGGGTTGCTGCGGCTGTTCGAACCGGTGCCGCGACGATAGGCAGTCAAGGCATGCGCCAGGTAATCCTGATGCTGGCCTGCCAGTTTCGGATACGTCGGATCGATCGGCGAATTGAAATCGGCGCCGTGGCAGGAAGCGCAATTGAACTTGGCAACGGCTGCCTTGCCCGCTTCAACGTCACCGGCGAAAGCATTGAAGGAAACCGCCAGCAGCGATACGGCGGCCAATGCGAATAGCTTCTTCATGATCGGCTCCCCTTATTTTTTCTGCTGAGAATAGTAGGCAGCGACGTCGGCAATATCCTGATCCGACAGGCTGGCGGCAACACCGTCCATCGAAGGATGGTTGCGGTCGCCTTTCTTGTACGCGTTCAGCGCGGCGACGATGTATTTCGCAGACTGCCCACCGATCATCGGTACTGAATACACTTCCGGAAACGAACTCTTGTAGCCTTCGATGCCATGGCATCCGATACACATGGACACCTTGTTCGATGCAGCCTTCGCATCACCAACAATATCCGCCGCGGAAGCGATACTGACCACACCCGCAAGCGCCAGAAGCGCAATTAGTTTTTTCATGATGAGCAGTGGGTAGTTGAAGAGCAAATCTGTTGGCGGGGCGCTTGGTCTCCATCTGCGCATGAATATATTGCTTCTCCGCCAATAAAAGCCGCTCGATTCTACATGAAGAAAAAATGGGCGTCCATGTTCCTGCCGGGCACGCGAGGAAGATAAGAGACAGTCCGGCCGATCGCTTCCGCAGCTCCCTCAGCGCTCCTCTTCCGGCAACGCCGTCTGCTGCGTGCGCATCGTCACAACGGCGGTCGTGGGCGCGGGGAAAAGAAATTCCACGGGCCGTTGCAGACAGCGTCGCCACACGGCGCGAATGGCCATGCGCCGCTGCCGACGCGGAACGTCCCGAGCACGCAGCGCCAGCATCAGCGCGCAGGAAAATGCCACACCGAGATTCAGCAGGCCAATGGCTGCCACGCCGGCGACCGCCAACCAGAATTCCGGCATCGCGACGACATGCCAACCCAGGCTGACGGCGGCAGCAGCCAGTGTCGCTGCCGACAGCGTGACGTGTCGGACGTCCAGCGGCAGGCCGAAGAATTGCGCCACCGGTGGCGTCATCGCGAGCAACACGGCAAGCGCAAGATTGCCGGCAATACCTGCGACATTGCGCTCCAGCCACGCGGCCCAGCGCTGTGCACGATGCGTGCCGAGCGCATGCACGACGCGCCGATGGTGCGCAAGCGAATCGCGCAGGCGACGCAAGGCGAACCAGTTATCGGCGAAGCCCGCCGCCAGACCGGCCAGCCACACGAGCACTCCAGTGAAAGCAGCGAACAAGGGCGTAGCGCCAAGCAGCGACAGCGAGTGCAATGCCGCTTCGGCGCGAACGCCATGCATGGGAAGATGTCCGCTGATCGTGCCCGCTGCGAGCGACAGCAACAGCACGGTCGGCACCACGCTCAGCAGGTTGCCGAACACCGCTGCCCATTGGGCACGCGCGACCTCCGCCGCTCGCGTGAGCAGAGCGCGCAATCCGTCAGCGCTGTCCAGCTCCTCCGCCTTCGAGGCCAGGGCTGGCGCAGTGACCGCCGGCTGCCTGGCGGCCAGCACGCCGCCGCATGCGGAAATCAGCAAAAAGCTGAGCGCAAAGATCAATGACAGTGCCAGTCCCTCGAAAAAATGCGGCGGTCCGATATGCGCCAGTCCGAGTTTTGCCGCGGCGGGCAACGCCGCAATCACGCCCCCGAGCAAGGCGGCGCGCACAATCGTCCGGTATTCGGCACGATCGCGTGCGATATAGCGCTCGCCGCGGTCGGCATTGCGTTCAACCAGCTTCCGCGCAAGCAAGGCGAAACTGCGGCTCAACAGATCACGCACCGAAGCGCGGCGGTGGTGCGCGGCAATCAGGTCGACCAGCGCAGCCTGCACCTGCGAAATACCCTGATCCGAATGCGGCGCAGTGCGTAGATCAAGCAGGCGACCGATGCGGTGCAATTGCGCACGCAGGCGTTCGACGTGATACACCAGTCCGACCGAGACGCCATACGTATCGAGATGTGCATAGATGCGATCGGTCTGCGCCTGGCACACCGCAATCAGCATGCGCACGCTGCGCAACGCGCTTTCGTCCGGCACGCGCAACAGCAAGAAGGCTTCGAGTTCGCGCCGCAACGCCATGAACGGCGTGGCCAGCAAAGGCATGCGCGGCTCCAGCCGTTGGCGGAACGCCGGGCTGATGCCGACCGAAATCACCATCGTCACCAGATACAGCATGGCTTCGTCGATCTGCTGGCGGTAACCGTGCGCGATGCCATCGTCGCCGCATAGTTTCCACAAGCGCGTCAGGGTTCGATGGTCGAGGCCGAGCAGCCATTCCGCATCCGAGCGGTCGGGAAACATCGCGGTGAACAGCATGGACAGATCGCAATCGCCGATCGGATGCGGCAGGATCAGCTTGGCGATGCGCTCGGACAGTTCCGAAAAGAAGGCCGATTCGCGCGGCATACCGGTGGCGGAAAACAGTTCGTGCCCGGTCGCTTCGCGCAGCGTTTTCTGCAAGGTCTGCTGCACCATCTGACGCACATCGCGATTGGCATCGAGCCAGTCCAGCATGTAGCGCACGCGATGCTGCTTGACGCGCTGCCATTCGGCCTGATCCAGCAGCGAGACTTTGGGCTCGCGCCGCATCCAGTCCGCGAGATCGATCATCCAGTTGGCGCGCGCATGCCAGGAAGCGCGCGGATCGGCCCGCCGCATCAGCACTTCGATCTGCGGCAAATAGCGTTCGTGATCGATGTGATGACGCAATGCGCCGCGGCGAAACCTGCGCCAGATCGCGCAGATTCGGAGAAACGAGATTTTCATACCGGGATTGTAGGGAGATGGAGAACGTCAAGCCGGCCGGCAGGTGGGACGACGGCGAGCGCGGTGGGGGGACCAGCGCCGATTACCTCCGATATACTCCGATTTCTTCGTATTGAAATGATATCGCCATGCGACAAGAAACACGCTTCGAAGGTTCCCGAGAATATGTGGCGACCGACGATCTCAAACTGGCAGTCAATGCTGCGCTCGCGCTGCAACGTCCGCTGCTGATCAAGGGCGAGCCCGGCACTGGAAAGACCATGCTGGCAGAACAGGTGGCGGCAGCATTGGGAATGCCCTTGCTACAGTGGCATATCAAATCGACCACAAAAGCGCAGCAAGGCCTGTACGAATACGATGCCGTGTCGCGACTGCGCGATTCGCAACTCGGCGACGAGCGCGTCAAGCACATCGAGAACTACATCGTCAAAGGCGTGCTGTGGCAGGCCTTCACGGCAGAACAGCAGGTTGTGCTGCTGATCGATGAAATCGACAAGGCCGATATCGAATTTCCGAATGATCTGCTGCGCGAGCTCGACCGCATGGAATTCTATGTGTACGAAACGCGCGAAATGGTGAAGGCGAAACATCGCCCGCTCGTCATCATCACCTCGAACAACGAAAAGGAATTGCCGGACGCTTTTCTGCGCCGCTGCTTCTTCCATTACATCAAGTTCCCCGATCGCGACACGATGACGCAGATCGTCGACGTACATTTCCCTCACCTGAAGAAGGAATTGCTGGCGCAGGCGCTGGAAGTCTTTTATCAGACGCGCGAAATCAGCGGCTTGAAGAAAAAACCGTCCACTTCCGAATTGCTCGACTGGCTGAAACTGCTGCTGGCCGAAGACATTCCGCCGGAAGCGCTGCGCAGTCATGACGATAGACTGATCCTGCCACCGCTGCACGGCGCGTTGCTGAAGAACGAGCAGGATATTCACCTGTTCGAGCGGCTCGTGTTCATGTCGCGCGCAAATCGCTGAACGCCATGGCCTTCTCCGCACCGATCAAGCTTGCCGGACGACTTGTCACGCTGGAACCAATGACGCACGCGCATCACGATGCGCTGGTGGCCGCCGCGTCCGACGGCGAACTATGGAAGCTGTGGTACACCTCGGTCGCTTCGCCTGAGAAGATGCATGGGTATATCAACACCGCGCTCAACCTGCAGGAAATGGGCAGCGCCCTGCCCTTCGTCCTTCGCGACAACCGGAACGGCGCCATCGTTGGCAGCACGCGCTACCTGAACATCGATGCACTCAATCGCCGCTTGGAAATCGGCTCGACCTGGCACGCCGCGAGCGCACAGCGCAGCGGCATCAACCGTGAAGCCAAGCTCCTGTTGCTGACGCATGCGTTCGAGACGCTGCAATGCATTGCCGTCGAATTCCGCACGCACTGGATGAATCATCCATCGCGCGCCGCGATCGCGGCCCTCGGCGCGAAGCAGGACGGTGTGCTGCGCAATCACCAACGCCTGCCTGACGGCTCGCTGCGCGACACCGTCGTGTTTTCCATCATCGAATCGGAATGGCCTGCGGTGAAACGCCACCTTCAGCATCAACTGGAAAGGCACGCAGACCGTGCTGATTGACTTCTTCTACACGCTGAAGGATGCCGGCATCCCGGTATCGATCAAGGAGTTCCTGCAGTTGTTGGAAGCGCTGGAGAAGAATCTGGTCAATTGCTCTTTTGACGATTTCTATTATCTGGCGCGCCTGATCCTGGTGAAGGACGAGGCGAATTTCGACAAGTTCGATCAGGCTTTCGGTTCATATTTCAGGGGAATCGATGCCGCGTTCGACAAGGCGGAGATACCGCTGGACTGGCTGATGCAGCGTGCGATGCGCGAGCTTACCGACGAACAGAAGGCGGCGATCGAGAAGTTCGGCTATGACAAGTTGATGGACCGGCTGAAGCAGCTGCTGGAGGAACAGAAGGAAAGGCACGAAGGCGGCAGCAAGTGGATCGGCACAGGCGGCACCTCGCCTTTCGGCAACAGCGGCTACAACCCGGAAGGTATCCGCATCGGCGGTGAAAGCCAGCACCGCAGCGCGGTCAAGGTATGGGAGCAACGCACCTATCGCGACTACGATACCTCGCGCGAAATCGGCACGCGCAATATCAAGGTTGCGCTGCGCCGCCTGCGCCGCTTTGCGCGCGACGGCGCGGCGGAAGAACTGGCGCTCGATGAGACGATCCGCTCGACCGCGAACAATGCCGGTTATCTGGACATTCGCATGCAGCCGGAGCGGCGCAATAACATCAAGGTGCTGATGCTGATGGACGTCGGCGGCTCGATGGACGATCACGTGCATCGTGTCGAGGAATTATTTTCGGCTGCGAAGACCGAATTCAAGAATCTCTCCTTCTACTACTTCCACAACTGCGTGTACGAGCAGCTCTGGCGCAGCAATCAGCGCCGTCAGACAGAGCGCTTTGCCACTTGGGACGTGCTGCACACCTACGCGCCGGACACCAAGCTGATCTTTGTCGGCGATGCGACGATGAGTCCCTACGAAATTCTGCAGCCCGGCGGCGCGATCGATCATCACAACCCGGAAGCAGGCGCCGAATGGCTGCAACGCTTCACCAAGACCTTCCCGAACTATCTGTGGCTGAATCCGGAACCGGAACATCTATGGGAATACCGGCAGTCGATCGCAATCATCCGCCGACAGATGAACAACCGTATGGTGCCGATGACGCTGGAAGGACTGGAGCGCGGCATGCGCCTGTTGAGCAAGTAGCTGCGCAAGCAGCGACACCGCTCAGCGCGGCATGCACATGAATTTCTTCAGGGCGCTGACCAAATGATGGCCGCCGACCGGCTTGGTCAGGTAACCGTCGGCGCCTGCAGCCCGCGCCCGTTCCATATCGTAGCCGCCGCGATTGACCAGCAGGATCACCGCCGTACGTTCGTGCGGCCGTGCGGTCTTGATCGATTCGCACAGCCGATAGGGATTCACTTCTTCCAGCGAGGTATTGATCAACGTGACCGCCACGCGCTGGCGCGCGCACGCGCCTTCCGCTTCCACTTCACCGCGCGCCCACAGCACCTCGACTTGCTGGCGCACCAGCAACTCGGCAACGTGGTCGCGGAATGCAGAAGTACGATCGACCACCAGCACCGCGCCGCCTTGAGGTAGTTCGGTGCGCAAGCGTTGGTATTCGCTCGGATCGCCCAGATCGATATCCACCCGGCCGCGACGCCGGCGTTCCGGCACCGAAACGATATCCGAGGCTTCCAGGCGCGCCAGCGTATCGGCGCGCTTCTCAATCAGTTCGTCGAGCGCTTCGAACAGGCGCTGCCAGCGAATCGGACGTTCCACACGTGCATAAGGCAAGGGAACAACCGGTTCGCCGACCAGCAGCACCGGCCGCACGTCGCTCGGACGCAAGTCGGACAATTCCACCAGCGCGCGCAAGTCTTCGGCATCGGCAATGTAGAGATCGGGATCTTGCAGGTTGTCTTCTTCCAGACGGAAGTAACCCGATCCTTTGCCATGGCCGACGGCAAAGCTGGCATCGAAAATCTCGATTTCCTGCGGTTTGAAGCCGATGACACGAACGGCGAAAGGAAAACTGTTTGCGGACATGTCACGAGTATAGCGAGGCGAGGCGCGCCATGCGATCCCAAGGAGATGGGATGCAGCATCGCGAGGCTGGAAAAATTTCTGTCAGAATAGCCAACAGTTTCCTAACGGCAGCGGACGCTGCAATCTTGAGTCGCTTGGCAACTTTTTTATGCAAATGTGCACAAGCGACCGTCGCCGGCATTTTTTATTAGAATGCAGGCACGAAATCGACGGCACCGTGTTGCCGAACATCCTTTTTTGTTTCAGCTGTCTTTTTTATCGCTTCTTACTCTCATTGCATGGCAACCCGAAAATCCAGCGCCGACTATAGCGAATCATCCATCCGTGTCCTGAAGGGACTCGAACCGGTCAAGCAACGTCCGGGCATGTACACCCGCACCGAAAACCCGCTGCACATCATCCAGGAAGTGATCGATAACGCTTCCGACGAAGCGCTCGGCGGCTACTGCAGGAACATTGTCGTCACGATGAATACCGATGGCAGCGTCAGCGTCGAGGATGACGGCCGCGGCATTCCGGTCGGGCTGCATCCGGAAGAAAAGGTGCCGACCGTCGAAATCGTCTTCACGCGCCTGCATGCCGGCGGCAAATTCGACAAGGGTTCGGGCGGCGCCTATGCATTCTCCGGTGGCTTGCACGGCGTCGGCGTGTCGGTCACGAATGCATTGTCGAAGCGGCTGGAGATCAATGTGTGGCGCGAAAACGCCTTCCACACGATGGCTTTTGCCGATGGAGAAGTGATCGAGAAATTGAAATCTCGCCCGCTGGCACGCGACGAAAAGCGCAACGGCACGCGCGTGACCGCGTGGCCCGATTCAAAATATTTCGATTCTTCGGCCATTCCGATGGCTGAGCTGCAGCGTTTGCTGCGCTCGAAGGCGGTACTGCTGCCCGGCGTGAAAGTATCGCTTGTCAATGGCAAGACCGGGGAAACGCAGAGCTGGCAGTATGAACAAGGCCTGCGCGGGTATCTGAATGAAATGCTCGCGCAAACCTCGCACTCGGAACCGCTGATCCCACTGTTCGAAGGCGAACAGTACGCGACGAACGATGCCGAAGGCTTTGCCGAGGGCGAAGGCGCGGCCTGGGTCGTCGCATGGACCGAAGAAGGCCCGGTCGTACGCGAGTCCTACGTCAACCTGATTCCCACCTCGAACGGCGGCACGCATGAATCAGGTCTGCGCGAAGGCTTGTTCGGCGCGGTAAAGAACTTCGTTGAGTTGCATTCGATGCTGCCGAAAGGCGTCAAGCTACTGCCGGAAGACGTATTCGCACGCGTCTCTTTCGTGCTGTCGGCCAAGGTGCTCGATCCGCAATTCCAGGGTCAGATCAAGGAACGACTGAATTCGCGTGATGCGGTGCGCTTGGTCGCCACCTTCTCGCGCCCGGCGCTCGAGCTGTGGCTGAACCAGCATGTGGACTACGGCAAGAAGCTGGCCGATCTGGTCATCAAGCAGGCGCAATCGCGTCTCCGCTCGGCGCAAAAAGTCGAGAAGAAAAAATCGTCTGGCGTTGCGGTGCTGCCGGGCAAACTGACCGATTGCGAATCGACCGACATCTCGCGCAACGAGCTGTTCCTGGTCGAGGGCGATTCCGCCGGCGGCTCGGCAAAGATGGGCCGCGACAAGGAATTCCAGGCGATTCTGCCCTTACGCGGCAAGGTACTGAACTCGTGGGAGACCGAACGTGATCGACTGTTCGCCAACAATGAGATCCACGACATCGCAGTGGCGCTGGGCGTCGACCCGCACGGCATCAACGACGAGATCGATTTCAGCGGACTGCGCTACGGCCGCATCTGCATTCTGTCCGATGCGGACGTTGACGGCTCGCACATTCAGGTGCTGCTGCTGACGCTGTTCTTCAAGCATTTTCCGCAATTGATCCAGCGCGGTCACATCTGCATCGCCCGTCCGCCGCTGTATCGCGTCGATGCGCCGGCGCGCGGCAAGAAGCCGATCCAGAAATTCTATGCGCTGGACGATGGCGAACTTGAAGCGATCGAAGACAAGTTGCGCAAGGAAGGCGTGAAGGACAAAGCCTGGGGCATCTCGCGCTTCAAGGGCCTGGGTGAAATGAACGCGGAACAGTTGTGGGAAACCACGATGAACCCGGACACGCGGCGCCTGCTGCCGGTCTCGCTCGGCGAATTCGGCCTCGATGCCTCGACCTCGCGCTTCAACATGCTGATGGGCAAAGGCGAAGCATCCGCACGCCGCGCGTGGATCGAAGAGCACGGTAACGAAGTCGAAGCGGATATTTGACCATCATGCGCACGCTGCTCGCCGCCTCGTCGTTCGCTGTACTTTCCCTGCTGTCCGCTGCAGCGAACGCGGACATCTGGGGTTACATCGACGCGCGCGGCGATGCGCATTTCGCTGCAGAGCAGCTAGACGAGCGCTATCAGCTGTTCATGAAGGGCAGCGCGGAAATGGATGCCTCGCGCATCATGCCGCCGACGCCGGCTGAGAAAGACACGCCGCTGTTTCGCTACCTGTCACAGCATCCGAACCTGAAGAAATACGAAAAGTATCTGAATCAGGCAGCGCACGAATACGAGCTCGACCCTGCACTATTGAAAGCGGTGATGGCAGCAGAATCCGGTTTCAACCCGACAGCCGTGTCGCCGAAAGGTGCCATCGGCCTGATGCAGCTGCTGCCTTCCACTGCGGAACGCTTCGGCCT
>DATAHI010000233.1:0-2917 GCA_036263255.1 Oxalicibacterium sp.
CCATCGATACGGCCGATTCGGCCGCGTGGTTCATCGAGACCTGCAAGTCATCGAGCTTCTTGCCCTGGCCCGTCATCTTCAGCAGCGGCATTGCCTTGTCCAGCACGCTCGGCAACTGGATCTTCACTTTTTCGTTGTTCAAAAAACCGTTTTGCTGGCCGAGCTTGGAGACCGCAACGTCAGCCCCCTTTTCCAGCGCCGCCTTGACGCCGCTGGTCGCATCCTTGTTGCTGAGATCTGCGACCGACAAGGCAAGCGCTGCCGACGCGCACAGTGCCAGCGCAACGGCAGTAAAGGTTTGAGGGAAACGGATGGTTTTCATGATGCCTCCTGTGCGGGTGAATCGGAAGAATGCAAAACGGGCGACGGCTCCATATCGCCGCGCACACGCAGAAATGTAGCAAAACGCGGAAGGCCGCTGTTGTTCAATCCACGAAATCGATAGCTTACCCAAGTGCCGATGGTCGGCGGCGCCATGCGCTCTGCGTCGCTCATGCCGGCACCGAGACGAAAACGCCGGCCGTCTGCGCTCTCCACCAGCAGCGCACCTACGCGTCCCTGGTGCCTGCCCTTGCCCGGCACATAGCCGATCACGCGCGCCTCGGCATCGTCATAAGGTTTCAGTTTCAATAGATCATCATTGCGCTCGGCACGATACAGTGAAGCGCCACGATGCAGCATCAGGCCTTCGCCACCTTGCCTGACCACGGCTTTCATCCTAGCCTGCAGCGCACGGTCGTCGGCGATCTTCTCCTGCCTGACCGCCTGTAGCCAGGGCAAGCCGAGGCTGGCGATCATCGCCTGCAGCACTGGCAGCCTCTGATCGAAGGTGCCGGGTTGCGCCGGCAGGTCGAATACCATGAAACGCATGCGGCGCCATGCTGCATCGTCCGGCATCTGCGTGCGGACGGTGGAAACCGCTTCGGCGAACTTGCCGCGGCCGGCCCACAGCTCGCCGTCCATCGGCGTCGCAGGCCAACCTGCGACGAACCACGCCGGTACGGCGATCGTTTCGCCGCCGCGCGTACGCAATTTCTCGCCATCCCAATAGCCGCGCACGCCATCGTATTTCTCGCTGACCCAGTAATCGGACAGCGCGACGCCGCGATGGTAGACATTGGCGAGCATGACAGGCGACGCGCGTTCCGCGGCGACCAGGGAAGTAGTACAGACAAGAAGCAGCACGACGCTCGCGGCGATATGCCTGATCCAGTATGGGACGTGCAGACCGAATGTGATGGGAAGCATGCGTTTTTTCTCTTTTTTGTTGGACACGCTGTCACGCATCATAGTCGCGGACTTGACTCTCGGCAACGTCCGCCCCACGCAATACCGAACTTTCTGACAGTGCCTTTCGCGCTTGTCCTACAGACACTTCTGCTGTCGCGTCGCATGATTATCCTGTCCATCTTTTTCAGGCATGAATCATGGCGACCAGCAGCAGACGCGTGTTATGGAAGGGAGCGATTTCCTTCGGTCTCGTGCACATTCCGGTTGCACTGCACTCCGCCACCTCGGAGAGCGGACTCAACTTCGACTGGCTGGACAAACGCACGATGGATCCGGTTGGTTACAAGCGCATCAACAAGAAGACCGGCAAGGAAATCGACAAGGAAAACATCGTCAAGGGCTACGAATACGAACACGGCCAGTACGTGATCCTGTCGCCGGAAGAAATCGCCGCCGCCTACCCGAAGACCACGCAGACGATCGAAATCGAATCCTTCGTACCGATCGATTCAATTCCCTTCATGTATCTCGAACGTCCCTACTACATCTCGCCGATCAATCGCGGCGAGAAAGTCTATGCATTGCTGCGCGAAATTCTGCGCAAGACCGGCAAGGCCGGCATCGCCAAGGTCGTGATCGCCACCAAGCAGCATCTGGCGCTGCTGGTTCCGTCCGGCCCTGCGCTCGTTCTCAACCTGATGCGCTGGGGCGACGAAGTGCGCACCTGGGAAGACCTGAACCTGCCGAAGGAAGGCGCGAAGGCCGTTGGTTTAAGCGACAAGGAAATGAAAATGGGCGAACAGCTCGTCGAGGACATGAGCGGTGAATGGAATCCCGAAGAATTCACCGATTCCTTCAAGGAGCAAATCCTGCATCTGGTGGAGGAAAAGATCAAAGCAGGCGACACCGCGGCGGTCACACAGCTGGAAGAAGCAGAACCCGGCGAAACCGCACGCATCTACGATCTGACTGAACTGCTGCAGCGCAGC
This sequence comes from Oxalicibacterium sp., assembly GCA_036263255.1. Classification (GTDB taxonomy): domain Bacteria; phylum Pseudomonadota; class Gammaproteobacteria; order Burkholderiales; family Burkholderiaceae_D; genus Oxalicibacterium. The sequence continues at coordinate 2,220 of DATAHI010000233.1, forward strand.
CTGAAAGGCGGTAAATCACGCGGTGGGACAACGGCCGACGAAGAAGAGGAGGAAGAAACGCCGCCGGCAAAGAGCGGCTCGCGATCGAAGTCTTCCGGCCCACGCAGCACCGAGCGTGCCGCAGCCAAGAGCAGCGAGAAAAGGAGCTCCGCCAAGACTGCGCACAAAAGCGTCAGCAAGACGGCAGCGAAAAGCAAGGCAACAGCGAAGAGCAGCGCAGACGAACGCCGCGCGGCACCGAAACGCAAATCTGCATAAGCGATGGCATACGACTCCCTGAAGGCCTACAAGGCCAAGCGCAATTTCGACATCACTTCCGAACCGGCGGAAGGCGGCACGCCGAACGAAACCGCTCTTTCCTTCGTGATTCAGAAGCACTGGGCGACGCGCCTGCATTACGACTTCCGCATAGAACTCGACGGCACGATGAAGAGCTGGGCCGTGCCCAAGGGTCCGAGCTTCGATACGCACGACAAGCGCATGGCGATGCACGTGGAGGATCACCCGATCTCGTACAACACGTTCGAAGGACAGATTCCCGAACATCAGTACGGCGCCGGCAAGGTCATCATCTGGGACAAGGGCATATGGAAACCGATTGGCGATCCGCGCGAGGGGTATCGCAAAGGGAACCTGAAGTTCGAGCTGCACGGCCACAAGCTGCATGGCAAATGGGTGCTGGTACGCATGAAAGGCGG
>DATAHI010000234.1:0-6294 GCA_036263255.1 Oxalicibacterium sp.
ATGAATCCCGTGGTCGTGCATGGTGGCGGTCCGCAGATCGACAATGCGCTGAAGAAGATCGGCAAGCAGGGTACCTTCGTGCAAGGCATGCGCATTACCGACGAAGAGACGATGGAAGTCGTCGAATGGGTGCTGGGCGGCGAAGTGCAGCAGGACATCGTGATGCTGATCAATCACTACGGCGGCCAGGCAGTCGGCCTGACCGGCAAGGACGGTGGCCTGATCCGCGCACGCAAGATGCAGATGCCGGACAAGGAACATCCAGGCCAGTTTCTCGACATCGGTTTCGTCGGCGAGATCGAGGCGATCAATCCGGCGGTCGTGAAAGCGTTGCAGGACGACGCCTTCATCCCGATCATTTCGCCGATTGGTTTCGGTGATGACGGCCAGGCGTACAACATCAATGCCGACGTGGTTGCCGGCAAGATCGCCGAAATCCTGAAGGCCGAGAAGCTGATCATGATGACGAACATCGCCGGCGTACAGGACAAGAAGGGCAACATGCTGACCGACCTGTCGGCGCGCGAGATCGACGAAATGTTCGACGACGGCACGATTTCCGGCGGCATGCTGCCAAAGATTTCTTCAGCCCTCGAAGCGGCGAAGTCCGGCGTGAACACGGTACATATCATCGATGGCCGTATCGAGCATTCGCTGCTGCTGGAAGTGTTGACCGAACAGGCGTTCGGCACGATGATCCGCTCGCACTGATTCACTTCGCGAAAAAAAAGCGCACCGGATGGTGCGCTTTTTTTGTCTTGCGCCGGTGCCGAAGCGCGGCAAACGATGCCTGCTCAGAACGAAGCGGCAGTTCTGCCGGTAGCTTCCTGCATAAAGTGATCGAACTGGCCAAAACGCCCCTTGTGCTGCTCGTACCACTGTGTGAACTCGTCTGCCGGCAGCGGACGCGAAACGGCGAAGCCCTGTGCAATGTCGCAACCCAGGCCCGCAAGCACACGGTAGATTTCCTCGCTTTCGACGCCCTCGGCAATCGTTTGCATGCCCATCTTGTGCGTCAGCGTCACGGCTGCCTCGACGATGTGCAGCGCGCCCTTGTCTTCAGGCAGACGGCGCACGAAGGACTGGTCTATCTTGATCAGTGAGATCGGCAGCTTGTGCAGATACTGCAATGACGAATAGCCGGTACCGAAATCGTCGATCGAAATCGTGATCTTCGCATCCGCCAGGCGATGCAGTTCGACGATGGTACGCGCCATGTCGGTCATCAGCGCACCTTCGGTGACTTCCAGTTCCAGCAGCCGGCCTTCGACGCCGTGTCGTTGCAGCAGACTCAGGATCAGGTCGGAAAAGCCGGGCTGCAGTAGGTTGCGCGGCGAGATGTTGACGGCGATCGGAACGTTGATGCCTTTGTTTTGCCATTGCACGATCTGCTGCATCGACTGTTCCAGCGCGAATTCCGTGACGAGGTTGATCAACGTGCTTTGCTCTGCGCGCGGGATGAAGACGCCGGGTGGAATGCTGCCGCGTTCCGGATGATGCCAGCGCATCAGCGCTTCCACGCTTTTGATCGCGCCGGTGCGCATGCAGATCTTTGGTTGATAGTGCATCGACAGCTGGCCGGTGCGAATCGCCTGCATCAAGCTTCCCAGCACGGAAAGATTGTCCTTTGCGATGGTGCCGATCTCGGAATTGTAGGCAATGCAGTCCTGACCGTTCTCATGCGCTGAGACGAGCGCAGCCTCGGCTTGCTGCAGATAGGCGCCGGGCGCATGATCGAGCTGGTCGAAGGTGACGTAGCCCAGCAGCGCGTCGGCGTGGATCGGAATGCCGTTGAACTGGAATGGCTGACGCGCGCCATCGATCAGCTGAGCCAGTAGCGCATCGATGCTCTGTGCGCCGCGGTTTTCGATCAGGATGCCGAGCTGCTCCGCATCGATGCGGTAAACCTGCGTGCGATGCTGCAGGATGTTGCCGTAGCGTCGCGCGGATTGCCGCATCAGTTCTTCGATGATTTCGAAGCCGAATGCCGATTTCAATTCCATCGCATTCTGCAGGCTGATGACGGCGAGCACGAAAGAGTTGTCCGCCTGTTTTTCCTGCGGCAGACGGGAAAGCGAATCGAGCAGCGCGGTGCGATTCGGCAGCTGCGTGTCGGCGTCGTGACGCGCGATCCACTTCAAATGGCGCAGATACGAGCGCACACTGTCGCTGACACCGCCGCTGAAGAGGCCGACCAGTATGAAGAAGCCGGTGCGGTAAATCCAGTTCAGCGTGTCCTGCATTTCGCCGGTGTCCGAATTGATCGGCATGAACGGTCCGAGGATGAGACCGCCGAGCAAACCGAGCAGCAGCCCGCCGCGCAGACCGAATACGAAGCCGGCCAGCATCACCGGCAGATACATCGAATGCAGGTAGGAGAACCTGACGCCGCCGGTGAGATCGACCAGCAAGCCCACTCCAGTCACCAGCAGCAAAAGGATCGGCACCATGGCGATGCGGATCGCACGCATGTGCAGGGTCAGCCATTCAAACAGTCTTGTCGTGTTCATTGCAGTCCCCGCAGTCGGCACGATTGGCGCAGCCCTTGCAGGGCGCTGCTGGCATGTTGCCACGTAGAAATGTGACATGCAACGACCGGCGTGCGGGTGGCGGCGCCACCGCCGCGTATCAGTAGAGGCGGCTGACCTGATAACCGCGCTGGCGCAGGAGGCTAGGAATGCCTTGGTCGCCCAGCAGGTGTAACGCGCCGACCGCGATGAAAGTCGTCTTGCCGCTGTCCAGCCATGCCGCGATGCGGTCGGCCATCCGTGGATTGCGCTGTGCGAGCAGGGTACGTTCGATGAAGCGCGAGGAAACCGCGTCGTCGTTCAGCATTTCGTCCAGTGCTGCCTGCATTGCCGCACTGTCTGCACGGCTCCAGGCATCGATCAATGCGATGCCCTTGTCGATGGCCGAGCCGTCCGCGATATCGTGCATCGTCTCGCGCAGGTATTCCTGTTGCTGGTGTTCGTCGAGCTGATCGAACAGTGAAAGCTGGTAGTCGGCACTTTCCAGTTCGACCACGGTTTTTTTCTGCTGTGCGGCGACACTCAGAAAATACTGTTCGATGCCCTGCTCGGTAGGGAAGCCGCGTTGCGCCATCGTCTGCACCAGCAACACGTTGGCGATCATCCAGGGCTTCATGCGTGCGACATTGGGGAACGGAATGCCGCCGGTCTCCAGCGCGCTTTTCAGTTGCGCCAGTTCATCTGAGGGGAGATGCTGTTCTATCGTCTGCCCGTTCGGATAGACGCCATATCGAATAATCGCTTGCTGAAACGCCGCCATATTGCGAATATCGACTTCGAGTGCGAGCCGCTCCGAGCGTTGCAATGCCTTCGTGACCTGCGGCTCCAATGGATAAAATGCCGCCTGGCCGACGTGCACGGTTCCAAACAGGTAGCTGCTGCGGCCGTGATAGTCGATGCGGTACAAGGTGCCGCGCAATGGAATCGGCGATTGCATCTGCTGCGGCGAAGTTGCAGTGCGAGCTTGTTCCACTTGCGCGCAGATGGCGTGGAAACTGACGACAAGAGCAATGAAGAATACGACGATGCGGCGCATGCGATCCTCTGGACGAATAAGGGTTGAAAACGATGCGTAGGCAACATCAGGCGCCGGTCTGGCTGTTCGACCTGGACAACACGCTGCACGATGCCTCGCATGCGATTTTCCCGGCCATCAATCTGAACATGAATGCCTACATCGCCAGGGTGCTTCACGAATGCGGCGAAGCCTGCGATGCCGACGCAGTGAACGCCGTACGCACGCAGTACTGGCAACGCTACGGCGCAACCCTGCTCGGCATGGTAAAGCATCACCAGGTCAGCGCGGCGGACTTTCTGCATGAAGCGCATTGTTTCGACGACCTCGCGGCGATGATACGTGCCGAGCGCGGCCTGGTGCGCTTGCTGCGTCGCCTGCCGGGACGCAAGATCCTGCTTACCAATGCGCCGCGTCGTTACGCACGCGACGTGCTGCGCCATCTCGGCCTGCATCCGCATTTCGCACAGCATGTGCCGATCGAATCGATGCGCGTACATGGACGCCTGCGGCCGAAGCCTTCGCGGCTGATGCTGCAAAAGCTGCTGGCGCGCGAAGGCTTGTCCGCACGCCGTTGCATTCTGGTGGAAGATACGGTCGCCAATCTGAAGACTGCCAAGGCCCTCGGCTTGCGCACGGCCTGGGTGACGCAGTATCTGCGCGCCGAGAAGGCGCGTCATGTGCATCCCGGATCGGGGACTGGCGCGGCAGCCACAAAGCGCCCCATTTACGTGGATGTCAAAGTACAATCGGTAGCGCAACTATTCAGGGAGTTGCATCGGTTGCGTTAGAGGTTGCATAGGGAGCGCGTTACAGTCAGCCGTTCAGATTGCTTGTTCAACCAATAAAAATCATGGCAACTACCAAACCAGGCGAACGCAAGCTGCAGATACTCCAGACGCTGGCCGGCATGCTGGAGCAGCCAAAGGGGGAAAAGATCACGACCGCAGCGTTGGCGGCCAAGGTCGATGTGTCCGAGGCGGCGCTGTACCGGCATTTCGCCAGCAAGGCGCAGATGTTCGAAGGCTTGATCGAATTCATCGAGTCCACTGTATTCGGTCTCATCAACAAAATCACCGAGGAACAGGAAGCCGGTGCAGCACAGGTGCAGGCCATCATCGCCATGCTGATCAATTTCGCCGAGCGCAATCCCGGCATGACGCGCGTGATGACCGGTGATGCGCTCGTCAATGAAAACGAACGCCTGCAGCTGCGCATGAACCAGTTCATCGAACGCATCGAGCTCGCACTGCGCCAAGCTCTGCGTCTGGCCGCTACACAAGGGCAAGGCAGCGAGGCCGATGCGGCGGCACGCGCGAACCTAATCACGAGCATGGTGATCGGCCATTGGCATCGCTATGCAAAGAGCGGCTTCAAGCAACACCCTTCTCATCAACTGGCGGCGCAGATCGCCATGCTGCTGCCTTGATTCCGTTTGCGCGCCTTGACGGCGCGAACTAGCGATACGCCGTGCAAAGAATTCCTCTGTTCTCCTTTTTTGCCTTGCTCGCCGGCGGTACGGCGCTCGGCTTTGGCGCAATCTTCATGCGCCTGTCGGATGTGGGGCCAATTGCTTCGGCCTTCTGGCGCATGGCACTCGCTGCGCCGCTGTTGTGGTGCTGGGCCATCGCCTCGCGCAGGCAGGATGAAAGCGCCGGACGCCGCATCACGTTTACTCCGGCGCTGCTCTGGGCGGGCCTGTGCTTCGGTGGCGACATGGCCTTCTGGCATTTGTCGCTGCATTACACAACGGTTTCCAATGCGACGCTGCTGACCAATGCCGCGCCCGTCCTGATCGCGCTGTGGCTCTGGTGTGTGCGGCGCGTGCGTTTCGGCGCCGTGTTCATTGCCGGCATGTGGAGCGCGACCATCGGCGCGGTGCTGCTGGTTGCGCCCGATCTGCTGTCGCACTTGGGCGGCGCACGTTTGCTCGGCGATGCGTTGGGCTTGATCAGCGCCGTCTTCTACGCTGCTTATCAGCTGGTAATCAAGGATGCGCGCGATCAGTATTCGACGCCGCGGCTGATGGCATGGAGCACGACGATTACCGGGCTGGCGCTGCTGCCGCTAGCCTTGCTGTCGCCGCAGCCCTTCCTGCCGAACACGCTGGCCGGCTGGCTGCCCTTGCTCGGCCTGGCCTTGCTCGCACAGATCGGCGGGCAGACCGTGATCGCCTTCGCTTCTGCGCATCTACCCGCTTCCTTATCGTCGGTCACGCTCCTGATCCAGCCGTTGACGGCAACCGTCGCTGCCTGGCTGCTTTTCGGCGAAACGATCGCGCCGGTGCAGATGCTGGGCGGCGCGCTTTTAATTGCCGGCATCTATTTTTCGCGACGCGGCAGCTAGCTTGTCGCGGGTCGTACAATAGCGCTCTGTCGTTCGACCGAGTTGTTCCAACCATGCCCGTTTCCGTGCCCGCTCCAGACTGTTTTGCCTTGCTCGACGATTGCGAGGCAACGGCTGCTGCCCCGCACTCACGTCTGTATTCCGGGCACGTGGCAACACTGAGCTGCACGTCGCGCGAACAATTGCCGACCTTGCTGGAACAGATGCAGCAAGCGCTGCGCGCAGGGCAATATGCGCTCGGTCTTTTCGACTACGAGCTTGGCGCTGCCATGCACGACATTGCACCGCGCGAAGGCCAACCGATGCTCGCCGAAGTGCTGCTGTTTGCACATTGCGAACAGTTATCTTCGGAACAGGTAGCGTTGTGGCTGGGGAAGCGCATCTCTGCCGTGCCAGCGGGCGTAG
>DATAHI010000235.1:0-2549 GCA_036263255.1 Oxalicibacterium sp.
GAAAAGGATGAATACGTGCGGCCTGCCAGTGAATTCAGCGTGGTCGACGAAATGCCGGATAGCGTCGCCAAGCTCGGCATGCCGGATGATGTCTCGTCCGCTCCTGCACCCCCTACCGCTCCTGCAACGGCAAAGAAGCCTGCCTCACGTGCGGCATCGAAGAGCAGCATGCCGCAAGGCGCAAAGAAAAGCACGCTGCCAGAATCGCTGTCGCCGCCGCTGGCCACACTGGTCGATACGCCGCCCGAGAAGGATGAGGACTGGCTGTACGAAATCAAGTTCGACGGCTACCGCATTCTGGCGCGCATCGACGGCAAGGACATCCGTCTGATTACGCGCAATGGCAATGACTGGACGCATCGGCTACCGCACCTAGTGGCCGAATTGAAGAAGATGAAGCTGGCGCCTTGCTGGCTGGATGGCGAGATCGTCGTCGCGGACGACAAGGGCGTTCCCGATTTCCAGGCGCTGCAGAACGCCTTCGACAGCGCGAAGACCAAAGGCATCGTCTATTACGTATTCGACCTGCCCTACTGCGACGGCTACGATCTGCGTCTTGTACCACTGCTTGACCGCCGTACCCGCTTGCAGCAGGCCTTGACGAAGCAGCCTTCAGAGTACGTGCACTTCAGCGACACCTTTCCCGTCAGCGGGCGTGACCTCGTCGCGTCAGCCTGCCATATCGGTCTGGAAGGCGTCATCGGCAAACGCAAGAACTCACACTATGCGGTGGGCCGCCGCACGGCAGACTGGATCAAGCTCAAATGCGGCCACCGCCAGGAATTCGTGATTGGCGGCTACACCGATCCGCAGGGATCGCGTCAGGGCATCGGTTCGCTATTGCTCGGCGTACATGAGAATGGCGCGCTGCGCTACGCCGGCAACGTCGGCAGCGGCTTCAGCGACAAGACGCTGAAGGAAGTAAAGAAGCAGCTCGACGCCGTAGCCGCAGACAAGAGCCCGTTTGCCGCATCGACGGGTATTGATCGCAAGGCGCACTGGGTAAGGCCAATGCTGCTGGCCGAAGTATCCTTCAGCGAATGGACCAAGGGCGGCCACGTGCGGCAGGGGGTATTTCACGGTTTGCGCGGCGACAAGAAGGCCGATGCCATCACGCGCGAAGAAGCGGTATCGACGCGCAGCATCGAGTCGCGGCGCAAATCGCCATCCACCAGCAAATTTGCCGCTGCGAAAAAAACTGCGCAATCGGAGCGCACCGCGTCTGCCGATAATGCGTCATTGCATAGCCGCCTGCCGGCCGGCATGAAAGTCAGCCATCCCGACCGTGTCGTCGATCCTTCCACCGGGTTGACGAAGGTCGACGTGATTCGCTACTACGCGCTGGTTGCGCCGTTGATGCTGCCGCATCTGAAAGGCCGCCCCGTCTCACTGGTGCGCGCGCCGAACGGCATCAAGGGACAACTCTTCTTCCAGAAGCACATGGAAGATCCGTTCGACGGTATCAACGAACTCGACCGCTCGCTCGATCCCGAGCATCCGTCGTTGATGGAAGTTGCAAAGCCGATCGGCCTGCTGACCGCGGCGCAAATGAATGTAATCGAATTCCACACCTGGAATGCAGTGAAGACTGCGATAGCCACGCCGGACCGCATGACCTTCGACCTCGACCCTGGCGAAGGCATCGAGTGGCCGGTCATGCAGGAATCGACGCTGCTGATGCGCGCTTTCCTCGAACAACTCGGCTTGAGATCCTTTTGCAAGACCAGCGGCGGCAAGGGCTTGCACGTGGTGGTGCCGCTGAAGCGGCGCTACGACTGGGACACGATCAAGGATTTTTCCAAGGCGATCGTCGAGCACATGGCCGATACGCTGCCGATGCGCTTCGTCGTGAAGAGCGGGCCGAAGAATCGCGTCGGCAAAATTTTTATCGACTACCTGCGCAACGGCTTTGGCGCAACGACGGTGTGTGCCTGGTCGGTGCGTTCCCGCCCCGGCCTGGGCGTATCGGTGCCGATTGAATGGGACGAAGTGAACAAGCTGCACAGCAGCGCACAGTGGACCGTGGCGAACATTCATACGCGCCTGGACCAGGGCAACGCACCGTGGAGCGACTACGACAAGTCGGCACAGAACGTGACCGAGGCGATGAAACGTCTCGGCTTCAAGCCACCGAAGACCGGCAGCAAATAAGACGATGCCGGAAGGTCCATCGCTTGTCCTGCTGAAAGAAGAAACGGCGGCCTTCGTCGGCAAGACGATCGTTCATGCACACGGCCTGGCAAAGATCGACATGGTGCGTCTCTCGGGCCAGCGCATCCTGGCGCTGCGCACCTGGGGCAAACATTTTCTGATTCAGCTTCCCGACCTCACCATACGCGTCCACCTGCTGCTGTTCGGTACGTATCGGATCAACAACCGCAAGGAAACCAAGCCAAGCCTTGGACTCGAATTCGAGGATGGCGAACTGAATTTCTACACCAGTTCGGTACGCGTGATCGAAGGCGACCTGGACGCGCAATATGAATGGGAAGCCGATGTACTGTCCGAACTGTGGAATCCTGCCGCTGCACGCCGCAAGCTGCGTGCAC
>DATAHI010000236.1:0-3336 GCA_036263255.1 Oxalicibacterium sp.
CGCTTGAATATCACGAATTTCCTACCCCCGGAAAAATCAGCATCGCGCCGACCAAGCAGGTAACCAATCAAAGGGATTTGTCGCTTGCCTATACGCCCGGCGTGGCGATGGCCTGTCTCGAAATCAAGGACGATCCCGCCACATCCTATCGTTATACCGCACGCGGCAATCTGGTTGCCGTCATTACCAATGGCACGGCAGTACTCGGTCTCGGCAACATCGGCCCGCAGGCAGCTAAACCGGTCATGGAAGGCAAGGCGGTGCTGTTTAAGAAATTCGCCGGCATCGACGTCTTCGATATCGAGATCAACGAGAACGATCCGGACAAGTTGGTCGACATCATCGCTTCGCTGGAACCGACCTTCGGCGGCATCAACCTAGAAGACATCAAGGCGCCCGAATGCTTCACGATCGAACGCAAGCTGCGCGAACGCATGAAGATTCCAGTGTTCCATGACGATCAGCACGGCACGGCGATCATTGTTGCTGCCGCTATGCTGAATGGCTTGAAGGTGGTCGGCAAGGATATCCGTCAGACCAAGCTGGTCGTGTCCGGTGCAGGCGCCGCCGCCCTCGCTTGCCTGGACATGATGCTCGACCTCGGCTTCCCGAAGAAAAATATCTTCGTGACCGATCTGGCTGGCGTCGTATACGAAGGCCGCACCGAGCTGATGGACCCGGACAAGGAAAAATTCGCGCAGCAAACCGACGCCCGCACGCTGGCCGAGGTGATCGCAGGCGCCGATATTTTCCTCGGCCTGTCTGCGGGAGGCGTGCTGAAGCCGGAAATGGTCGCTGCCATGGCAGAGCGTCCGTTGATCATGGCGCTGGCCAATCCGACGCCGGAAATTCTGCCGGAGGAAGTGCGTGCGGTACGCGACGACGCAGTGATTGCGACTGGGCGCTCGGATTATCCGAACCAGGTCAATAATTCGCTGTGTTTTCCGTACATCTTCCGCGGAGCGTTGGACTGCGGCGCCACCACGATCACGCGCGCGATGGAAATCGCCGCCGTGCACGCGATTGCCGATCTGGCGCAGGAGGAACAATCCGATATTGTCGCCACCGCCTACGGCATCACCGATCTAAGTTTTGGCCCCAACTATTTCATTCCGCTGTCGTTCGATCCGCGTCTGATGACCAGGATTGCGGTCGCAGTCGCCAAGGCGGCGCAGGAAGACGGCGTGGCGGCGCGGCCGATTGCGGACATGGACGCCTACATCGATCGTCTACAGCAGTTCGTCTATCGCAGCGGCACCTTCATGAAGCCGATCTTCAACATTGCGAAGACGACGCCGCCGGAATTGAAACGCATTGTGTTTGCGGAAGGCGAAGAAGAAAGTGTGCTGCGCGCGGTGCAGGTCGTGGTCGACGAAAAGCTGGCGACGCCGATTCTGATCGGTCGCCCGGCCGTGCTGGCACAGCGCATCGAACGCTTCGGTCTGCGCATCAAGCCGGACGTCGATTTCAGCATCATCAATCCCGAACATGACGACCGCTATCGCGATTTCTGGGAAACCTATCTGGCTATGACGCGGCGCAAGGGCGTGACCGAACAATATGCGCGACTGGAAATGCGCCGTCGCCATACGCTGATCGGCGCGATGGCGATTCACAAGAACGATGCGGACGGCATGATCTGCGGCACCTTCGGTACCAACGATCTGCATCTGCATTACATCGATCAGGTGTTGGGCAAGCGCCAGGGTGTCAACATCTACGCGGCGATGAACTGCCTGATCCTGTCGGACCGTCAGCTGTTCCTGGTCGATACGCACGTGAATGAAAATCCCACAGCCGAGGAACTGGCCGAGATCACCTTGCTGGCGGCGGAAGAGATGCGTCGTTTCGGACTGGTGCCGTATGTCGCGTTGCTCTCGCATTCGAGCTTCGGCACCAGCGACAGCGCATCGGCACAGAAAATGCGCAAGGTGCGCGAACTCGTACGCGCACGCGCACCGGACCTGGAAATCGACGGCGAAATGCACGGCGACATGGCGCTGAATGCCGCAATGCTGAAGAAAGCGATGCCGGATGCCACGCTCAAGAACGATGCAAATCTGCTGGTGCTTCCTAACATCGATGCCGCCAACATCGCCTATAACCTGCTGAAGACGACGGTCAGCGCGAACGTCGCGATCGGGCCGATTCTGCTCGGCTGCAACAAGCCGGTGCATGTGCTGACGCCCTCTGCAACCGTGCGCCGCATCGTGAACATGACTGCCCTGTGTGTGGCGGATGCAGTAGCCGAACGATAAAAATCGTCCGCAGTGAACAAGCCGCTCGGTGAAACGCGAGCGGCTTTTTTTCGTGCGTCAGCCGGCCTTCAGCTTGTCGGCGTCGGCAATGCGCAGGGGCACGCGGCCAGTCTGCACCAGCGGCGAAGCGCGTTCGCAGTGGCCGATCTGATCGTCGAAGAACATGTGCGGCTTGAACGCGGCGAGCACATCGGACTTCGATACACCACCCATGAAGAAGGTCTCGTCGATGGCGACGTTCCAGGCGCGCAAGGTACGGATCACACGTTCGTGTGCCGGAGACGAGCGTGCCGTCACCAATGCGGTGCGGATCGGTGATTTGCCGCCGGCATTCTTGAAATTGTTCTGTATGAAGGAAAGCGCTTTGAGCAGGCGCGCGAATGGCCCTTCAGGCAGCGGCTTCAGCGCATTCTCGCGCTCGTGATTCTCGAAGGCTTCGATACCCAGCGTCTGGTAGATGCGCTCCGATTCGTCGGAAAAGATCACCGCATCTCCGTCGAAGGCGATGCGGATCTGGTCCAGTTCCTCGAACGCATTGGCCGGCTTTTGATACAGCAGCGCGGCCGCCGTGCCGGAATTGATCGCGGCCTGCACGTCGTCTTCGTGCAGCGACAGGAACAGGCTGACGTTGAAAGCCTGTAGATACGGCGTGAGTGAGGCGCCGCCGGAGAGTACCGCCCGCGTGATGTCGAGTCCGTAGTGCTTGATCGAATTGAAAATACGCATCGACGTTTCCGACGAATTGCGCGACATGATGACGACTTCGACGAAGCGCTGATTCGGCGTCAGTGCATTGAGTTTAAGCAGCGCGCGCACCAGCGCGAAACCCGCGCCCAGTTTCAGGATCTCGTTTTCGTTGTCGAGCTGGTGCTGGCGGTAGGCATCCAGACCCTGGCTGCGGAAGATTTCCTCTTCCGCTTCGAGGTCGAACAGGGCCCGCGATGAGATGCCGATCACCAGCAGATTGTCGAGAGAAACGGGCATGCATCGAATCCTTGAAAGAATCGTCCCATTATAAATGGAGGCTGCGCGTGATTCGCGCTTCGCTAGAATAGTGTTTTTGACGCAGGATCAAGCC
>DATAHI010000237.1:0-4609 GCA_036263255.1 Oxalicibacterium sp.
GAATGCATCTGGCGGAAATTGCGCAGATCGTCCATGGACAGGTCGTAGCCGGTCAGGTGCAGCAGCGCGTACAGCAGCATCGAGCCGTGGCCGTTCGACAGCACGAAGCGGTCGCGGTTGGCCCAGTGCGGGTTGGCGGGATTGTGCGCCAGATGATTTCCCCACAGGGCGACCGCAATGTCGGCCATGCCCATCGGCATGCCGGGATGGCCGGAATTGGCCTTTTGTACAGCGTCCATTGCCAGCACGCGAATCGCGTTGGCCATTTTGGTAGTCGTGAGCGAGGAAGTCATGAGATGTGGGCGAATCGATTGAATGAATCAGGCGCAGTGCATCGGCAGCGGCAGGCTCAAAGCAAGCTGCTGCGAAGCCGTACATTTTACCAGACTGAACGCTGGGACTAAAATCACACCCGGCCGCTTTTTCCTTCACCTGCCGTTCGCGCCACCTTGGCTCGCGAAGGCCTTACCCTATTGATCATGCCGCGCTTTTACTGTCCGCAAGCACTCGAAATCGGCGCCACCCTCACCCTCGCCGACGAAGTCGCGCATCACGTGCAGGTGTTGCGTCTTGTGCCCGGGGCACGCATCACGCTGTTCAACGGCGAAGGCGGCCAATACGTCGCCACGATCAGTGCGGTCGAGAAGAGGCGCGTCACCGTCGAAATCAAGCTGTTCGAACCGCGCGAAGCCGAACTGCCTTACGCGATCACGCTGGCGCAGGCCCTGCCCGAGGCATCGAAGATGGACTGGATTGTCGAAAAGGCGGTGGAACTCGGCGTGCATGCCATCCAGCCGCTGGCCGCGCAACGCTGCGTGGTGCGCTTGTCCGCTGAGCGGGCGGAAAAGAAACTGCAGCACTGGCGCAGCATCGTCGTCGCCGCTGCCGAACAGAGTGGGCGAAACCGGCTGGCGGCGATCGCTGAACCGGCGGACGTCATGCAGTGGCTGCAACGTCAGGAACTGCATCCCCGCATCATGCTGAGCCCGCGTGCCGACCAGTCGCTATCCGACTGGGCGCGCCATCATCCGCCGCAGTCGCTATCGCTCATGATCGGCCCGGAAGGCGGTTTTACCGACGCCGAAGAAGCGTTTGCCGCCTCGCACGGCGTGCTGATGCTCTCGATGGGCGCACGCGTGCTGCGAACAGAGACGGCGGGATTGGCTGCGCTGGCCGCCCTGAACGCGGTCTGGGGCGAGATGTAGCCAAAAAGACCAGCGGCCAACCGGCCCGACCTGCAGGCAAAGCATTTATAATTCAAGGTTTTGCAGCGGCTTCCGGCCAGCTTCCCGGTCAACTCAATGAAGGTATTTCGCGGACTTCCCAACGCTGCGTCGCGCGCGCCTTGTGCGCTGGCGATCGGCAACTTCGACGGCGTGCATCGCGGGCATCAGGCGCTGCTGGCGCGCCTGCGCGAAGTCGCCTCGCAGATGGGCCTCGAATCCGCAGTCATGACCTTCGAGCCGCATCCGCGCGAATTCTTCGCGGCCCGCGCCGGCGATCTGAGCAAGGCGCCAAAACGCATTGCCAGCCTGCGTGACAAGTTAACCTCGCTGCAGCGCGCGGGCGTCGATCGCGTGATCGTCGAACATTTCAACATGCACTTCGCCTCGCTGTCGCCGGAGGAATTCGTCGAACGCATCCTGGTGCATGGCTTGCACGTGAAATGGCTGATCGTCGGCGAGGATTTTTGCTATGGCGCCAAACGCGCAGGCAATGTGCAGACGCTGATCGAAGCGGGAAAGCGCTACGGCTTCACGGTCGAGACGCAGGCCACGATCACCAATGGCGGCTTGCGTGTTTCCTCGTCAGCGGTCCGCGAGGCGCTGGCTGCTGGCGACTTTGCGCATGCCGAAGCGCTGCTCGGCCATCCATATTCGATTTCGGGACATGTGGTGCACGGCAAGAAGCTCGGACGTACCATCGGCTTTCCGACGCTGAATCTGCGCGTCGCGCACAAGCATCCTGCCGTCTCCGGCATCTATGTCGTGCAGGTGCGCGGCCTCGAAGACAAACCACTGCCAGGAGTCGCCAGCATCGGTGTGCGTCCGACTGTCGACGATAGCGGCCGTGTGCTGCTGGAAACGCATTTATTCGATTACGCGCAGCAGTGTTACGGCCGTCTGGTGCGCGTGGAATTTCTGAAGAAGTTGCGCGACGAGGAAAAATACGTAGACCTGCCTACGCTGACCGCGGCCATCGATCGCGATGCGGTGCAGGCGCGCGCCTATTTCACGCAAATGGCGGACGGCGCGACTTCCGCCACCGACCGAATTTGACGATCAAGCGTTTCACCGGCGACTGACGCCGTCCGTTTGATCCACCGAATTTTAAAAAGAAAACCATGTCCGACAAACCAAACAAACCTGCCGACAAGGCATCGAGCAAATATCCGGTCAACATGACCGACACGCCTTTCCCAATGCGCGGCGATCTCGCCAAGCGCGAGCCGCAATGGGTCAAGCAGTGGCAGGAAAAAAAGATCTACGACAAGATCCGCGCCGCCTCGAAGGGCCGTCCGAAATTCATTCTGCACGACGGCCCACCGTATGCGAATGGCGACATCCACATCGGCCACGCGGTCAACAAGATCCTGAAGGACATCATCGTCAAGTCACGTCAGTTCGACGGCTACGACGCGCCCTACGTGCCGGGCTGGGATTGCCACGGCATGCCGATCGAAATCCAGATCGAGAAGCAGTACGGCAAGAACCTGCCGACCGATGAAGTGCTGAGCAAGGCGCGCGCCTATGCGAGCGAGCAGATCGAGCGCCAGAAGAAAGACTTCATCCGTCTCGGCGTGCTGGGCGAATGGGACAACCCGTACAAGACCATGAGCTTCGGCAACGAAGCCGACGAACTCCGTGCGCTCGGTTCGCTGATGGAGAAAGGTTATGTGTACCGCGGTCTGAAGCCGGTCAACTGGTGCTTCGATTGCGGCTCGGCACTGGCCGAAGCGGAAGTCGAATACCAGGACAAGCGCGATCCGGCGATCGACGTCGGCTTCCCGTTTGCCGAACCGGAGAAAGTGGCGAAAGCCTTCGGCCTGCCGAAGCTGCCGGTCGACAAAGGCTACGTCGTGATCTGGACCACGACGCCATGGACGATTCCGTCGAACCAGGCGCTGAACGTGCATGCCGAACTGCGCTACGCGCTGGTCGAAACCGCGCGCAACAACGAACCGCTGCTGCTGATCCTGGCGGTCGATCTGGTGGAAGATGTGCTGAAGCGTTACGGTTTCGAAGGCAAGGTTATCGCGACCTGCGAAGGCGCAGCACTGGAAGGTATTCGCTTCAAGCATCCGTTCGCCGATGTCGATCCGGCTTACAACCGCACGTCGCCGATCTATCTGGCCGATTACGTTGCGGCCGACAGCGGCACCGGCATCGTGCACGCGGCACCGGCCTACGGTATAGAAGACTTCATCTCCTGCAAAAAGCACGGCCTGCGCGACGACGAAATCATTGCGCCGGTGATGGGCGACGGCAAATATGCATCGTGGCTGCCGTTGTTTGGCGGCATGACGATCTGGGAAGCATCGAAGCCGATCTGCGCGAAGCTTGAAGAAGTCGGCTCGCTGTTCAAGCTTGTGATGTTCGATCACAGCTACATGCACTGCTGGCGCCACAAGACACCGATCATCTACCGCGCGACCTCGCAATGGTTTGCCGGCATGGATGTGATGCCGAAGAACAAAGGCGCGACGCTACGCGAAACTTCGCTGGCCGCGATCGAGCAGACGCAGTTCTTCCCGAGCTGGGGCAAGGCGCGCCTGCACGGCATGATCGCCAATCGTCCGGACTGGACGCTGTCGCGCCAGCGCCAGTGGGGCGTGCCGATGGCCTTCTTCGTGCACAAGGAAACGGGTGATTTGCATCCGCGCACGCCAGAATTGCTGGAACAGATCGCACAACGTGTCGAGCAACACGGCATTGAAGCGTGGCAAGCGTTGGATCCAAAAGAACTGCTCGGTGATGAAGCGGCGATGTACGTGAAGAACAAAGACACGCTGGACGTGTGGTTCGACTCCGGCTGCACGCATCAGACCGTTTTGCGCGGCTCGCACAAGGAAGAGCTGGCCTTCCCTGCCGATCTATACCTCGAAGGGTCCGACCAGCATCGCGGCTGGTTCCACTCGTCTCTGCTGACCTCGGCCATGCTGAACGGTCGTGCACCGTACAAGGCGCTGCTGACGCACGGCTTCGTGGTCGACGGCGAAGGCAAGAAGATGTCGAAGTCCAAGGGCAACGTGGTCGCGCCGCAGAAAGTATCGGACTCGCTCGGCGCCGACATCCTGCGCCTGTGGGTCGCGTCGACCGACTATTCGGGCGAGCTGTCGATCTCGGACGAAATCCTGAAACGCGTGACCGAAGCTTATCGCCGTATCCGCAACACGCTGCGCTTCCTGCTGTCGAATACGTCCGACTTCGATCCGAAGAAGAACTTGGTCGCGGTCGACGACATGCTAGAAATCGATCGCTATGCGATCGCGCAGATGGCCGAGCTGCAGCGCGAGATCATCGATCATTGCCGTGCCTACGAATTCCATCCGGTGGTTGCCAAGCTGCAGGGCTATTGCTCGGAAGACCTCGGCGGGTTCTATCTCGAT